>CAJTZB010000008.1 GCA_910583815.1 uncultured Lachnospiraceae bacterium | reverse complement strand
GCGCCTCTTCAGCCTCTTGAGTATTTCTCCTCGTCTGAATATCCACTGCCAATGATACTGTTTTTTTTGCACAAATAACCGTTTTTCATTAGTGCGTGTATTAGTCTACCAAAGAAAACCCATTCTGTCAACGCCTTTTTTTATTTTTTGGCAATTTTTTTTCTTACTATATTATATAGTGGAAGCAGAAAAAGAAACCACTATATCTAGTGTCATCAATAGATGCCGGCATTGCTGCTGATACTATCGTCATCTTTTATATAAATCATTTCCTTTGTTATCTATCACAACAACAACCGGAAATTCTTTTACTTCTAATTTATAGACTGCCTCTGCACCTAAATCTTCATAAGCTATGACTTCTGCCTTTGTAATACATTTTGACAGCAATGCACCTGCGCCGCCAACTGCTGCGAAATAAACGGCATGATTTTCTTTCATTGATTCAATTACTGCCTCACTTCTTTTTCCTTTTCCAATCATACCAATCATCCCAAGCTTTAGCAGCTCTGGTGTGTATTTATCCATACGGCTGGCGGTTGTTGGTCCGGCGGAGCCAATGACCTGCCCTTTTCTTGCCGGAGTTGGTCCCAGATAATAAACCGTCTGGTCTTTTATTGGGAATGGAAGCTCTTTTCCTGATTCTAACGCTTCTGTCATGCGTTTATGGGCAGCATCCCTTGCAGAATATATGGTACCTGTCAAATAGACATAATCTCCGGCACGTAAGCTGTCTGCAATATCTTTTGTAATCGGAAGCGTAATCTTTTTTTCTTGCATGCTGTTTTCCCCTTTTTTGGTATTGATGTCTAAATGACAACCCTATTCTCATCTGACAGTGTTACTTATTCACAGTTGTCCTTGTTCTTGTGGATTTTTATCCTTACAAATCCACATTATCCACCGGTTATCCACGGAGTTTGTGGATAACTTTGTGGATTTTGTGGATTTCATAGCACACAAGTAATATGACGGTTCACATGGCAACAAATATTGACAGCAACCGGAAGCCCTGCGATATGGGTAGGATAAGTTTCAACATTGACACCAAGTGCCGTTATCCTTCCCCCAAACCCACCTGCACCAATCCCAAGTTCATTGATAGAAAAAAGCAGTTCTTCTTCTAGTTTTTTAATATGAGGAAGCTCAGAACGGACTTCAAGGTTTCTTGCAAGTGCTTTTTTTGCAAGAAGTGCACACATCTCAAATGTTCCACCAATGCCGACTCCTACAACCATCGGTGGACAGGCATTCGGACCTGCAAGTCTTACTGTCTCAAGCACAGCCTGTTTGACACCTTCCTCACCGTCTGAAGGTTTTAACATAAAAATGCGGCTCATATTCTCGCTGCCAAACCCTTTTGGTGCAACAGTAATCTTTATTTTATCACCTGGCACGATGCTTGTATGTAGAATTGCTGGTGTATTGTCTTTTGTATTGACACGCAGAATCGGATCAGAAACGACAGATTTCCTAAGATACCCTTCCTGATAGCCGCGCCTGACACCCTCATTTACGGCATCACCTAAAAACGCACCCGTAAATTGTACTTCCTGGCCAATTTCCAAAAATACAACGGCCATTCCAGTATCCTGACAAATTGGGATATATTCTTCTTCTGCAATCTCCATATTCTTTTTCAGCTGTCCCAAAATCTTTCTTCCAAGTGGCATATCTTCTTCCTGTTCTGCTTTCAGAATACGGTTTTTAACATCAGGAGAAAGCTTTACATTTGCTTCAATGCACATCCGGCTGATTTGCTCTGTCAATTCTGCTGTATCAATTTCTCGCATAGGAGCTCCTTTTTTTAATCCTGCATCTGCCTAAACAAGCATGCAGGTGTTGTTTTCTTTTAGTTACTTTCAATCAACAAGTGTATACAGATGTTAAGGAAAAAGCAGAGCATTAAAGCCCTGCTTCCTCCACTGCTTCTACTTCTGCCTGCGTAGGCTCTTTTACCTTTGCAATACTTGCCACACGTATACCCTTGCCTGCATCAATGTCAATCAGCTTTACGCCGGAAGTAATTCTTCCGACAATACTAATATCCTGCACGGACATACGGATGATAATGCCTTCATTTGTGATAAGCATAATTTCTTTATCTGTATTCAGAGCCTTTGCTCCAACTACATCACCGGTTTTATCAATAATCTTATAGCACTTGACACCTTTGCCGCCACGTCTTTGAAGTGGGAACTCTTCTAACTCTGTAAGTTTTCCATATCCATATTCAGAAACAGTAAGCAAATATTTTCCCTGAGATGCCATCTGCATCGCAACAACTTCATCGCCGTCCGAAAGGGTCATTCCGATCACTCCCATAGAAGAACGTCCGGTGCAGCGCACATCCATTTCATGAAAACGGATGCTCATTCCCTGTTTTGTCACAAGAATGATGTCCTCTTCGTCTGTGCTTGCCTTCACTTCAATCAAATCATCATCCTCACGCAGCGTAATTGCCTGAATGCCTGTCTTTCGTATATTAGAGAACTCTTTGATTTTCGTCTTCTTTACAATTCCGGTCTTTGTTGTCATAAACAGAAAGCGTTCATCGTCAAATTCCTGCAGTGTAATGACTGCGGTCACCTTTTCCTCTGGAAGAAGCTGCAGAAGGTTTACGATTGCGGTGCCTCTGGCAGTCCTTCCAGACTCCGGAATTTCGTAGGTCTTTAAACGATAGGCACGTCCTTTGTTCGTAAAGAACATAATATAATGATGCGTTGTTGTCATGAGAAGTTCTTCAATGTAGTCCTCCTCAATCGTCTGCATCCCTTTGATTCCCTTGCCGCCACGGTGCTGGCTCTTAAAATTGTCAATTGTCATACGCTTGATATATCCGAGCCTTGTCATGGCAATGACCGTTGTCTCATTTGGAATCAAATCTTCATCTGTGAAATCATCCATATGGATGCCGATTGCAGTTCTTCTTTCATCGCCGTACTTGTCACGAATCAGGCAGATTTCTGTCTTAATCACGCCAAGCAGCAGTTTTTCATCTGCAAGGATTGCCTTGAATTCATTGATTTTTTTCATCAGTTCGCCGTATTCCTGCTCCAGCTTTTCTCTTTCCAAACCGGTCAATGCACGCAGGCGCATATCTACAATTGCCTGTGCCTGCACATCATCCAGCCCAAAACTTTGCATCAGCTGTTCTTTTGCAATTGCCACATTCTTAGAAGCACGGATAATCCGGATTACTTCATCAATATGGTCTAAGGCAATCAGCAATCCCTTTAAAATATGGGCACGTTCTTCTGCCTTATTTAAATCGTACTTGGTACGTCTTGTGACAACATCCTCCTGGTGGCGCAGATAGATATGGAGCATGTCAAGCAGCGTCATGACTTTTGGTTCATTGTCTACAAGGGCAAGCATAATAACACCAAACGTATCCTGCAGCTGTGTATGTTTATATAACTGGTTTAAAATAACATTCACATTAACATCACGGCGCAGCTCAATACAGATACGCATGCCGCTGCGGTCAGATTCATCACGCAGTTCCGTAATTCCGTCTATCTTCTTATCTTTTACAAGATCTGCAATTTTTTCAATCAGACGCGCCTTGTTTACCATATAAGGAAGTTCTGTTACTACAATTCTGTTTTTCCCATTTGCCATCGGCTCAATATCTGTTACTGCACGTACTTTAATTTTACCACGCCCGGTACGGTAAGCCTCATTGATGCCTCTTGTACCCAGAATTGTGGCTCCTGTCGGAAAATCCGGGCCTTTGACAATCTGCATTACGTCCTCAATGGAAGTTTCTTTATCTTCTATTTTGTTGTCAATAATTTTGACCACGGCATTGATAACCTCGGTTATATTATGCGGTGGGATATTGGTTGCCATGCCGACTGCAATGCCGGATGTACCGTTTACTAATAAGTTTGGATAACGAGAAGGCAAAACAAGAGGTTCCTTCTCTGTCTCGTCAAAGTTTGGAATAAACGTAACGGTATCTTTGTTGATGTCCGCAAGCATTTCCATTGAAATTTTGCTAAGGCGTGCTTCCGTATATCTCATTGCCGCTGCGCCGTCGCCATCCACCGAACCAAAGTTTCCGTGTCCATCCACAAGAGGGTATCTTGTAGACCAGTCCTGTGCCATATTGACAAGAGCACCATAAATAGAGCTGTCGCCATGTGGGTGGTATTTACCCATAGTATCGCCGACAATACGTGCACATTTACGATGAGGCTTGTCAGGACCGTTATTCAGTTCAATCATAGCATACAGAATCCGGCGCTGTACCGGCTTTAAGCCGTCCCTTGCATCCGGCAAGGCACGCGCTACAATAACCGACATTGCGTAGTTGACATACGACGTTTCCATCGTCTTCTTTAAGTCAACCTCCTGCACTTTATCAAAAATATGTTCATCCATGTTGATAGATTTGCTCCTTTCAAAGAGTAGAGTGCCGGTTTTGCTTCAAAGAGGCCTTTGGCACTTGAATCTTACTATGCATTAAAGTCCAGATTTTGAACGTATTTTGCATTTGCTTCAATGAACTCTTTTCTTGGCTCTACATTATCGCCCATCAATGTTGTGAAAGTCACATCAAGCTCCGAAGTAGATTCCTCGTCCATTGAAACCCGGAGCAATATCCGTTTGGCAGGATCCATTGTCGTATCCCAAAGCTGTTCGGCGTCCATCTCGCCAAGACCTTTGTAACGCTGTATTTTATTGTTCTGGTCACGGCCAATTTCCACAAGGATGCTGTTTAATTCTTCATCGCTATATGCATACCATGTATTTTTATTCTTCTCTATCTTATAGAGAGGCGGCTGTGCCAGATATACATAGCCTTGGCGAATCAGCTCCGGCATAAAGCGATAGAGGAACGTCAGCATCAGTGTCGCAATATGTGCGCCGTCTACATCGGCATCTGTCATAATGATGATTTTGTGGTAACGAAGCTTGGAAATATCAAAATCTTCACCGATTCCGGTTCCAAATGCCGTAATCATGGAACGAATTTCATTATTGACTAAAATTTTATCAAGCCTCGACTTTTCTACATTTAATATTTTGCCACGGAGCGGCAGGATAGCCTGCGTAGCACGAGAACGCGCAGTTTTTGCAGAACCGCCTGCAGAATCTCCTTCTACAATGTAAATCTCACAGTTTTTAGGGTCCTTATCGGAACAGTCAGCAAGCTTTCCAGGCAGGCTCATACCATCGAGTGCAGACTTTCTTCTTGTCAGATCTCTTGCTTTTCTTGCCGCATCCCTTGCACGCTGTGCAAGCACTGCCTTTTCGCAGATGCTCTTTGCCACTTGTGGGTTCTGTTCCAAGAAGTAACGAAGGTTTTTTCCTACAATTTCTTCTACTGCGCCCCTTGCCTCACTGTTCCCAAGTTTCTGCTTTGTCTGCCCTTCAAACTGTGGGTCACTGACCTTTATGCTGATAATCGCAGTCAGACCTTCCCTTATGTCCTCACCCGACAGATTCTGTTCATTGTCCTTTAAAAACTTCTTTTCCCTTGCATAGTCATTGAATATTTTGGTCAGCGCATTTTTAAATCCTATCAGATGTGTGCCGCCTTCTGGTGTTGTAATGTTGTTTACAAAACTGTAGCATCCGTCGTTATAGCCGTCGTTATGCTGCATTGCTGCTTCTACATAGACATCATTCTTTGTCCCTTCACAATAGATAATATCTGGATAAAGAACCGTCTTGTTTTTGTTTAAATATGCTACATACTCCTTAATGCCACCTTCGTAATGGAAAGAACGTTCTTTTTCCTGCCCTTCTCTTTTGTCACGGAATATAATCTTTACTCCTTTGGTCAAGAACGCCATTTCTCTAAGACGCTGCTTTAATGTCTCATAGTCAAATATGGTATCCTCAAAAATACTTGAATCCGGCAGAAATGTAACTGTACTTCCATGCCGTTCAGAATCACCAATTTTCTTTAACGGCTCCACTGTCTTGCCACGTTCATATCGTTGGAAATACTTGTATCCATCTACTTCGACAATGACTTCCAGCCATTCTGAAAGCGCATTTACGACAGATGCGCCAACACCATGCAGGCCGCCGGAAACCTTATATCCTCCACCGCCGAATTTACCGCCGGCATGCAGAATCGTAAATACGACTTCTACGGTAGAGATCCCTTTCTTTTTGTTGAGTTCTACCGGAATCCCACGGCCGTTGTCTATGACCGTAACAGAATTGTCTTCATTGATTGTAACATCAATTGTATCACAATATCCGCCCAGCGCTTCATCAATTGCATTGTCCACGATTTCATATACAAGGTGATGCAATCCTCTTGTGGAAGTACTTCCGATGTACATGCCCGGCCTTTTTCTTACAGCTTCCAGACCTTCCAAAATTTGAATTTGTTCCGCTCCGTATTCGCTGCCCATATTAATTCACCATGCCTTTCCGTAGCCTGCAAATTTTTATAACTCTTTACAGGCACACTATTTTAAGAGACTTTTCCATTTCATGATGTAACGGTTCCTTCTGTCACATGACAGATATGATTAAACCTTCTGCGGTCCCCAACAAATTCTTCAAGGCCCGTACAGGTAATGACAGTTTGAATCCCTTCAATACCATCCAACAGGTGACGCTGCCTTTTCCTATCCAATTCTGAAAGCACATCATCCAGCAAAAGCACCGGATTTTCTCCTATTTTCCGTTTGACCAGTTCAATTTCTGCAAGCTTCAGGGAAAGCGCCGCTGTCCTCTGCTGCCCTTGCGAAGCAAACAGTTTCACATTCTCCCCTCCAATAAAAAAGACAATATCATCCCTATGTGGCCCATATCCCGTTGCTTTTTGGTAAACATCTCTTTCCAAAGAAAGTTTTAGTTTTTCTTCATAAAACTCCGCTGCAACGCTTGGCTCATAGGAAACCGTCAGAGTTTCTTTTCCTCCGGAGAGTCTTTCATGGATTCCTCCTACCAGAAGGTTCAGCTCTTCAAGAAAGTTTGCCCTTGCTTTAATAATATGTGTTCCATACTCTAAAAGCTGGCTGTCCCATACTTCCATTGTTTCCATTAATTTCTTGTTGTAACCGACTTGTTTTAGCAGATTATTCCTCTGCATCAATATCTTGTTATAGTTAGATAGATAAATGAGATACCATTGGTTCAGCTGGCACAGTTCCAAATCCATAAAGCGCCGCCTCTCCCCCGGGCCATTTTTCATCATGCTCAAGTCTTCCGGCGAGAAAAACACAACATTCATCAGTCCAAACAGCTCTGATGACTTCCTGATAGGAATCCCATCAATTGCCACGCCTTTGGACTTGTTTTTCTTTAGATGCATATCGACCTTATGGGGAATGTCTGCCTTTTTTAACTGCATCCTCACATGTGCCTCATCCGTGCCAAGCCGTATCATTTCCCTGTCTTTGCTCCCCTTGTGCGACTTTGTCGTACTGCAAAGGTAAATAGCTTCCAGTATATTCGTCTTTCCTTGCGCATTATCTCCATACAAAATGTTGATTTCTTCTGACAGAGGAAGGGACAGAATTTCATAATTTCTGAAATTATTCAGTTCAATCTGCTTTACTATCATTTTACGATTTTAATTTCTTTTCCCTGAAAGGAAACAATATCTCCATCATAAAGCTTCCTTCCGCGCCTGCATTCTGTTTCCTTGTTTACCTGAACCTGCCCATCGCAGATTACAATCTTTGCCTCTACTCCGGATCCTACCATACCGGCTGCTTTTAACGCCTGCCCGAGCTTAATGTACTCTTCTCTCAGTTTAACTATTTCCATTTTAATGTTTGTGCTCCTTTTCCTTACTTTATAGAATTGAAAAACAATATTTTAACGTGCTGAGGCAAAATTCACCGGAAGAATCAGATAAATATAAGTTTCTTCCTGATTTCTTATGAAACAAGGAGCTTTTGGATTGGTCATATAGATCGTAACTTCTTCATCATCAATCACACGGAGCGCCTCGATTAAAAATTTCGGATTGAAGCCAATTAAAATATCCTTTCCCTCTTTTATGATGTCTATATCTTCATTCATGGAACCAATGGTAGAGTTAATTTTCAGCTCTAGTACAGTATCGTTTATTCCAAGGATAATCGGCTTTTTTTCTGATTCTTTAATCAGAAGAGTCGCACGGTCAATACAGTCAAGGAATACCTTCCGGTTGATTGTAAACTTTGTTTCATGATCCCCGGAAAACATTTGATTAATTTTATAATATTCTCCTTCAATCAGACGAGAAAGGACGATCGTGCTGCTGAATTCAAATAAAATATGTCTGTCGGTGAAATAGATATGTACTTCTTCCTCTGCTTCCCCTGATAATATTTTGCTGATTTCCAATAGAGTTTTTCCCGGTACGATTACTTTTGTTGCTTTATATTCTTCTTTTAAGGAAATCTTGCGGATGGAAATACGATGTCCGTCTAAGGTGACTGCTTTAAATTCCGTTCCGCTTATTTCAAACAGTTCTCCCGTCATAATTTTATTGCTTTCATTGTCAGAAATAGAGAATACAGTCTGACGGATAATTTCTTTTAAGGAAAACTGAGAAAGCACAAGTGCATCTCTTTTTTCTATTTTAGGAAGTGCCGGAAACTCTTCACTGCTCTTTCCTGCAATTGTAAAAACAGACTTTTCACACTGGATTGTTAACATATAGGAAGCATCTGTTTCAATGTTTACATCATTGTCAGGAAGCTTCCTGATAATGTCTGAAAAGATTTTAGCATTGACTGCTACGCTTCCTGCTTCGATAATGGTTCCGCTTATCATTGTTTCGATGCCAAGTTCCATATCGTTTGTAATGAATTTAATTGTATTATCTGTTACTTGGATAATGATGCATTCTAAAATCGGCATGGTAGATTTCGCAGGGACTGCTTTGGATGCAATATTGACACCATTCAGAATTTCTGCCTTGCTGCATAAAATTTTCATTGTTCTCCTCATTTCTGCGCTGCTCCTGCGCCGTAAGTAATAAAAGAATTAATATATTATCGTAGTATTATTAGGTGCCTGTGCTTTTGTGGATAAGCCTTAAAAGTGTAGGATGGACAGGCTTTTTTTCTATGTTTGGCTGTGGATTCCCCAATGGATTTTATGTGGGAATCTTTTTAAAAAATAAAATAGCTTTTTCATTCTGTCAGAAAGTTTTAAAAATTATCCACATAAATTCACAGACTATCAACAGAGTTTAAACAAGTTTTATCCACGGATTGGGGATAAGTTATGACTGCGGATTGATTTTTTTAATCAGGACATCAACCGTATTCTGAAGAGAGATATCGTTTTTTAAATCATCTTCAATTTTGTTGCAGCCATGCAATACAGTAGTATGGTCTTTGTTTCCCATAGATTTTCCAATGTCTGAAAGCGACATGCCAATGCATTTGCGGCATAGATACATTGCAATCTGTCTAGGATATGCGATTTTGCTGCTTCTGTTTTTTGAGTAGATTTCCTGTGAAGTAAGTCCAAAATGGTCTGCAACAATATCAACAATATAAGGAAGGGTAATGGTTTTGTGGTTGTCAATGCTGATATAGTCTTGGATGGCTTCTTCCACAAGTTCCATGTTGATTTCCTTTTTCTTTAGGCGGGAAAGGGCAACTAATTTATTTAGGCTTCCTTCCAGCTCACGGATATTGGATTTGATGTTGGCAGCGATAAACTCCAAAATTTCATTTTCAATAAAAAGACCATCGCTTTCTACTTTTTTATTTAAGATGGCCATTCTGGTTTCGTAAAGAGGGCTTTGTATGTCTGTAATCAGTCCCCATTCAAAACGAGAACGAAGACGGTCCTCTAATGTCTGGATGTCTTTTGGAGGCCGGTCACTGGAAATAATAATCTGTTTCTTGGATTCATGCAGGGTATTGAACGTATGGAAAAATTCTTCCTGCGTGCTTTCCTTTCCTATAATAAACTGAATATCGTCAATCAAAAGGACATCGATATTCCGATATTTTTCACGGAAGTCAGGTGTTGTTTTATTGCGGATAGACTGAATTAGTTCATTTGTGAACTTTTCACTTGTGACATACATCACCTTTGCTTCGGAATTACGCTCTAAGATATAGTGTGCAATAGAATGCATTAAGTGCGTCTTGCCAAGACCAACGCCTCCATAAATAAACAAAGGATTGTAAATTTCTGCTGGAGATTCTGCCACAGCAAGGGCTGCTGCATGGGCAAAGCTGTTGTTTGGTCCAATGACGAAGGTATCAAACGTGTACTTTGGATTTAAGTTTGCGGAACTGTCGTTTTTGGTTTTGGAAGAAGAAACCTCTGCGGCAGCATTGCTTTTTAAAATAAAGTTCAGCTCAAAGTCATGGTTTAATACTTCTGCAATGGCAGTTTTCAAAAATAGTCCATATTTGTTTTTGATAAAATCCAGGCTGATTGCGCCGATTTTTGAGTCATCTACAGACAATGTAACCATATCGCCATTGACGGAATAGACCGACAGAGGAAGCAGCCAGGTACGATAAGCAACATCTGTGATGTCGTACTCGTGCTTCATATAGTCTAAAATCGTATTCCATTTTTCTCTTATTTGCTTTTCCACGTAATTACCATACCTTTCTAAGTGCATACTTAATTTATTATAACAAAAAAAAGCTCAAATTGCAAATAGTGTGACAGCTTGAGTTGCTGTATTTTTTAGTCAGGTAGATATGGCATTGTCTGTGCATGGGTGCTATCCAAAAAAGAGTAAAAAACTGCTTGACGCGCTTTTGGTTTTCTACTATAATAAGAATGCTGTTACTTTAGAATCGATGAAATCTGCATATACCTTTTTAGTAAAGATATGTGTTTGTATAAGGAATATAAAGGAGGTGTAACGAGATGGCAAAGATGACATTTCAGCCAAAGAAGAGACAGAGATCCAAGGTTCATGGGTTCCGTTCCAGAATGAGTACTGCCAACGGCAGAAAAGTATTAGCAAGAAGAAGAGCAAAGGGAAGACATCAATTATCCGCTTAGGTCGCAGTAACTGTGACCTTTCTTCTTTATTCATGACAAATATAAGGTCATATCAGAGGAGATACGTGATTGATACAGTCTATTAAAAAAAGCGACGAATTCAAAAATGTATACAAAAACGGAAAATCCTACGCAAATAAGTATCTCGTAATGTATGTTGTGAAAAGCGGCAGAGAAGAAAACCGGCTTGGAATTTCAGTAAGCAAAAAAGTCGGCAACAGTGTAGTGAGGCATAGAATCGCCAGATTGTTAAGAGAAAGCTTCAGATTGAATAATGAGAAGTTCCATAGTGGTTGGGACATTGCGGTCATTGCAAGGGCAGCAGCGAAAGGCAAGAGTTATCATGATATAGAGAGTGCATTTGTGCATTTGGTAAAGCTGCATAAAATATTAATATGAAAAAAGTGTTGATTCGGCTTATAAAATTATATCGGAAATATATATCTCCTTTAAAGGGTAGACCTACATGTATTTATGTGCCTACCTGTTCTCAGTATGCAATGGAAGCATTGGAAAAATATGGCGTAGTCAAAGGTTCTTATCTTGCTGCAAAAAGGATACTTCGCTGTCATCCTTTTCATAAAGGCGGATATGACCCTGTACCTTAGCCATATTTTTTTCTCGTTTAGGAAGCGGTGCATTTGTTCCTAAATCTGCGGAGCAGATTTGTAATTGCCACTTGTGGCAATTTTTTATCAAAAATGGAAAGGTATGCGTTCTTGGCGCATGAGTGGTAAAATAATTTGGATTTCATTATGCTGACACAAATCGGCGGTATCTTAAAGCCGTTTGCCTGGGTATTTGGACAGGTATTTAATCTTTTATATGAATTATTGGGAGTTATTGGAATTGAAAATGTTGCAGTTACTGTTGTTTTATTTACTATTGTAACAAAACTTCTGATGACCCCTTTGACAATTAAGCAGCAGAGGTTTTCAAAGCTTTCATCAAAGATGTCTCCAGAGTTAAGTAAAATTACGGAGAAATATAAGGGAAAAAAGGACGAGCAATCCATTCGGATGCAGCAATTAGAGCAGCAGGCAGTTTATGAGAAGTATGGGGCAAATCCTATGTCGGGCTGCCTTCCAATGCTGATTACACTTCCTATTATGTTTGCTCTTTATCGTGTAATTTACGCAATTCCTGCTTATGTTGATGATATTTATGTGTTGTATAATACGATTGCAGAGAGCCTGAAGTCCGTAGATTATTTTTCTTATATGACTGAGATAGCATCTACAGTTGGCGTAGCAACAAGCAAATTTGCGGAAATAGGCGACAATGTACTTACTAATAACCATCTGATTGATATTATGACAAAGTTTGGTACAGAACAGTGGGAAGCATTGACAGAACAGTTTCCGGCACTTTCTGAGACGATTACGACGACCGTTACCAAAATTAATGACATCCACTCTATTGGTGGTGCAAATATTTTAAATACACCGTCGCATTATGGATTCAGCCTTGCCCTTCTGATTCCGGTATTGGCCGTTGCAACGCAGCTGCTTCAGTCAAAGCTTTCAATGGCGAGTACAAATAAGAATCAGAACAAGAACAATGAGAGCGCAATGGCTCAGAGCATGAACAGCATGCTCTACATTATGCCGTTTGTGTCCGGTTTTATGTGTTGGATGTTCCCAATCTGTATCGGTATTTACTGGGTAGCAAGTACAGTTGTTACAATTATTTCCCAGTTTATTATTAACCGTCATATTGACCGCATGGACTTGGACGAAATGATTCAGAAAAATGTGGAGAAGCAGAACAAACGGAAAGCAAAGATGGGTATTGAGCAAGGGACAAAGATGGCGGAACTTGCAAAAGCACAGACCAAAAATATCAATACTTCTTCCAGAGGAACAACAGCCACTTATGCCAATGCAGCAAATAAAACCTATACTGCTCCTGAGAACAAGGTAACAACAGCAGGCGGCAAGAGTATTTCAGATTATGCAAATATTTTAAAAAAATAAAACATGGGGAGAGCATAGTTTATGAGAGAGTGGATTGAAATTACAGGAAAAACAGTAGATGATGCGGTTACAGAAGCATTAATTCGCCTTGAGACAACGAGTGACAATATTGAATATGAAGTTATTGAAAAAGAAAGCAGTGGTTTCCTTGGTTTAAATAAGAAGCCTGCAAGAATCCGTGTGGCATTTAAAAAGACAATCAAAGATACAGCATTAGAGTTTCTGGAGAGTGTTTTTGAGCAGATGAACATCAAGCCGGAAATCAAAGTTGATTTTAATGAAGAAGAGAAGACAATGAGCATTGATGTAGTCGGCGATGAGATGGGTGTTTTAATAGGAAAGCGCGGACAGACATTGGATTCTTTGCAGTATTTGGTCAGCCTTGTCCTCAATAAGGGCAGTGAGGATTATATTAAAGTAAAGCTGGATACTGAGAATTACAGAGAGAGAAGAAAAGAAACTCTGGAGAACCTTGCAAAGAACATTGCATTTAAGGTAAAGAAAACAAGGAGAAGCGTTTCCTTAGAGCCGATGAATCCATATGAAAGAAGGATTATCCATTCTGCCTTGCAGAATGATAAGTTTGTGGAGACTCACAGCGAAGGCGAAGAGCCATACCGTAAAGTGGTTGTGACATTACGGAAGGGCGTAAAGGAATACGGAAGCGGAAGATATTACGGCAATAGAAACAGCAACTACCACAGAAGCAGCTATCATAAGCCAGCAGGCTACCGCAAGCCATATCCATATGGCAATACGGAAACCGTAGAGGAACCAGAAGAGAAGACAGAAGAATAAAAAGCTAAGGAAGGTGTCTCAGCGGATGGGACACCTTTTCTGCTTATGGAAAGGGTGAGCGGCATGGGGCAGGACACAATTGCAGCGGTTGCAACGGGAACAACAAATGCAGGAATCAGCATTATTCGCATCAGTGGTACAGAGGCATTTCGTATAGCAGAGGAACTGTTTGTGCCAAAGACAGGAAAAAAGAGGCTGTCAGAAATGGCATCGCATACAATGCACTATGGGACGATTAGACAAGAGGATGCCATAGTGGATGAAGTTTTGCTCTCTGTCATGAAAGCGCCGAATACTTATACAAAAGAGAATATTGTGGAAATCAATTGTCACGGTGGTATACTCGTGACAAAGAAGGTACTGAGGCTTGTGCTTTCTCATGGTGCAAGACTTGCAGAACCGGGGGAATTTACAAAGCGTGCATTTTTAAATGGAAGAATAGACTTATCCCAAGCAGAAGCTGTTATTGATTTAATCCATGCGGCTAATGAGCAGGCAATGCAGAATTCGGTGCGGCAGCTGGGCGGAAGCCTTTATAGGAAAATTTCAGGACTTCGAGAAGATATTTTAAGGGATACTGCGTGGATTGAAGCGGCCTTGGATGATCCGGAACATATCAGCTTAGATGGGTTTGAGGAAACTTTGAGAGAGCATACAGAGCAAAGCATAACACAGTTGGAGGAACTGCTCTCCCATGCTGCGGATGGGAAAATTATTAAAGAAGGTATTCGTACTGTTATTTTAGGAAAACCAAATGCCGGAAAATCAACGCTTTTAAATGCTCTTGTAGGGGAAGAACGTGCAATTGTCACGGAGATTCCAGGAACGACAAGAGATACATTGGAAGAACTGATTCAGTTAAAAGGTGTTGCACTTCGGATTGTTGATACTGCAGGCATTCGGACTACTTCAGATACTGTAGAGAAAATCGGGGTAGAAAAGGCAAGAAAAGAAGCAGAAACAGCAGATTTGCTGCTTTATGTGGCGGACGCTACGAGGCCTTTGGATGAGAATGATGAAGCTGTTATTGAAATACTTAAGGGAAAAAAAGCAGTTGTTTTGCTTAATAAATCTGATCTTCCGGCGCTTGTGACTGCACAGGAACTTAGAGAGAAGACAGAGAAACAGGTACTTGAGATTTCTGCCAAGCAGGAGCAGGGAATCGAGCAGCTTTCAGAAATTATTGAGCATATGTTTTATCAAGGGCTGATTGACAGAAAAGAAGAAGTATTTATTACGAGCTTGCGGCATGAGCAGGCACTAAAGGAAGCAAAAGAGAGCTTGCTGCAAGTGCTGCTTAGTCTGGACAAGCATATGCCGGAAGATTTTTATTCCATTGATTTGATGAATGCTTATCAGATGCTTGGCGAGATTATTGGGGAAGCAGTAGATGAGGATTTGGTAAATATGATATTTAAGGAATTCTGTATGGGAAAATAGTCTTGTCTGTGGATGTTTGCAGATAGGATTTGGATGGGAGAGAATATTCGTGGAGGAACAGAAGAGCTATATTTATGAAGCTTATGATGTTGTTGTGATAGGTGCCGGACATGCAGGCTGTGAGGCGGCTTTGGCAAGCGCAAGACTTTCGATGAAAACTTTGATGCTTACAGTCAGTATGGATAGTATTGCGATGATGCCGTGCAATCCAAATATCGGAGGAACATCGAAGGGACATTTGGTAAGAGAAATAGATGCACTTGGCGGAGAAATGGGCAGGAATATTGACAGGACATATATCCAGTCTAAAATGTTAAACAAATCCAAAGGGCCGGCAGTACATTCGCTCCGTGCACAGGCAGACAAGCAAGACTATACTCGTTCCATGAGAAAGGTTGTGGAAAATCAGGATAACCTGACTGTAAAACAGGGGGAGGCTGTGGAAATCTTAACAGAAGATGGCGCAGTCTGTGGAGTAAAGACCTATTCTGGTGCAGTTTATCCGTGTAAGGCGGCCATTTTATGCACCGGCACTTATTTAAAAGCAAGATGTATTTATGGAGAAACAAGCCAGTATACCGGACCTAATGGTCTTCCTGCTGCAAATTATCTGACGGATTCGTTGAAAAAGCTTGGCATTGAGATGTACCGATTTAAGACGGGAACTCCGGCAAGAATTGATAAGCGCTCGATTGATTTTTCCAAGATGCAGGAGCAGTTCGGGGATGAAACGGTGCAGCCATTTTCGTTTGAGACAGACCCTGACAGTATGACAAAGGAGCAGGTTTCGTGCTGGCTGACTTATACAAATGAAGCAACACATGAAATTATTCGGGAGAATATTCATCGTTCTCCGTTGTTTTCTGGAAACATCAAAGGGACAGGACCAAGGTATTGTCCTTCTATTGAAGATAAAGTTGTAAAGTTTCCGGATAAAGACCGCCATCAGGTGTTTATTGAGCCAGAAGGAAATTATACAAATGAGATGTATATATCCGGAATGTCGAGTTCCCTTCCGGAAGATGTGCAGATTGCAATGTATCGTTCAGTACCAGGACTGGAACATGCAAATATCGTGCGGAATGCCTATGCAATTGAATATGACTGTATCAACCCAATGCAGCTGAAGCCAAGTTTAGAGTTTAAAGCTGTCTCCGGATTATTTAGCGCAGGGCAGATGAATGGAAGTTCCGGTTATGAGGAGGCAGCAGCGCAGGGAATTATGGCAGGTATCAATGCGGCGCGTAAGCTTTCTGGTAAGGAACCGGTAGTTCTTGACCGTTCTCAGGCGTATATTGGAGTGCTGATTGATGATCTTGTGACGAAGGAGACACATGAACCATATCGTATGATGACGTCACGAGCAGAATATCGTCTGTTGCTCAGGCAGGATAATGCCGACCTGCGTTTAACAGAACTTGGCTATGAAATAGGGCTGATTTCCGAAGAAAGGAAAGAAGCATTGCAAACAAAGAAACAGCAGATTTCCGATGAAATCATGCGTTTAAAGAAAACAATGATAGGGGGCAGGGAAGAAGTACAGGAGTTTTTGGAAAGCCAAGGAAGCACACCGTTAAAAACTGCTCTTTCCCTTGCGGAGCTGATCACCAGACCAGAACTTGGTTATCAGATACTTGCTAAAATAGATACAGAAAGACCACATATTTCGACAGAAATTGTCGAACAAGTTGAAATAGAGCTAAAGTATGCAGGGTATATTGAGAGGCAGCAACGGCAAGTAGAACAATTTAAGAAAACAGAGCAGCGTAAAATACCAGAGAATCTTGACTATGATGAAGTTCCGTCACTCCGTATAGAAGCAAGACAGAAGCTCAAGCAGATACGTCCGGAAAACATCGGGCAGGCATCTCGTATTTCGGGTGTTTCTCCTGCGGATATTTCGGTATTGCTAGTGTATCTGAAGCAGAACAGAGAATAGAAAAGGTGATTTAATTTGTATGCAGCAGAAAAATAATTTGATATTGTTAGATGGTTTGAGGACTTGGGGAATAGAACTGAGTGAAGGGCAGATTGCGCAATTTGATCGTTACTATGAATTGCTTGTAGAAAAAAACAAGGTAATGAATCTGACTGCGATTACAGAATATGAAGATGTTCTGATTAAGCATTTTTTGGACAGTCTTTCTTTGGTGAAAGTGATTTCTCTGGAAAAGGAACAAAAAATTCTTGATCTTGGAACGGGGGCAGGGTTTCCGGGAATTCCATTAAAAATAGCATTTCCGTGGCTTACTTTTACCCTGATGGATTCCTTGAATAAAAGAATTCTGTTTTTACAGGATGTCATTGCAGAACTTGGACTGTCCGGAATTCATGCTATACATGCAAGGGCAGAGGAAGCGGCAAAGAAAGAAGAGTATAGAGAAGCTTATGACCTTTGTGTTTCTCGTGCAGTTGCAAAACTTGCTTCTTTATCGGAATTTTGTCTTCCATTTGTGAAACAGGGAGGATATTTTATTCCATATAAATCCGGTGATATTGAAACGGAATGTACAGAAGCTGGCTTTGCAATTCGTGAGCTCGGAGGAAAATTGGAGAGACAGGTTAAATTTCTTCTGCCGAACTCAGATGCAGAAAGGACGTTGCTTGCCATAAAAAAAATAAGAAAGACACCGGAAAAATATCCAAGAGCAGGCGGTAAACCGCTAAAGCAGCCACTTTTAAGTGTTTCGGAAAGGTAAGGAATTATGTATATACAGGGAAAATATTTACTCGCAGGGCTTCATGATATTAGTGAATGTCTTGCTATTCGGAAAGAGGTATTTGGTGGAGAGCAGAATTTTCCATCAGCAGCTGCAGAAGATATAGAGGATAAAAGTGCAGTATTTGTGCTTGCCTACCAGACTGGAACGAAGTATAATTCGACATATAATGTCGAAAATGAAGAAAAAGAGCAGATGTTTCCTGTTGGGACCGGAAGGCTGATATTTTTAGGAGATATTTATAAAATCGGACGTATTGCGGTAAAAAAGGAATTCAGAGGACAGGGGTATGGGGATTTTATAGTACGAATGCTTGTAGATAAAGCTTTTATCATGGGTGCAAAAGAAGTTTTTGTCGGAGCACAAGAACATGCAATTCCGTTTTATGAAAAAATTGGATTTGTAAAGCTGGAAGAAAGCTATGAGGAAGACCATATTATCCATTATATGATGAAAATTACACCGCACATGTGTAAAAGAGCTTGTATGCATTGATTTTTTACTTTAAAAAATCTTTCTTTTGGTATATGATTATAGAGACAGGAGCTTGTTTATGCTCTTTTTAAAATGGAGTTTAAAATGGAAAATAATGTATATTCTATAAAAAGTGAATATGATGAAATACTGACTTTTTTACTGGAGCTTCAGGCGGAAGAGAGAATGCATTCAGAACAGCTGCTTGCTGAACTGAAAGAACAAGAATCAAAAATCAGACAAAGGGAAAGAATATTAGAAGAACAGGAGAAGAGAAGAAGCCCTAATATTACAATGTTTTCTCCATTGGATTCTGTAGATGCATTTGATATGAGCGCAGAGTGGAAGGATGAACTGGAGGCATGGAAAGAAGAGCTGCCGGCATTAAACGACTCATATGAAAGAGCAAAAAAAAAGGCAGTAAAGTTGGAACGGCTGAAGCAGTTTCTTGTGCAGACAGAAACGCGTTTTCATATAGAAGAGAAGAAAGAAGAACTCTTATGCCATGAAGACTATCGAATAAAACTTTTGGAAACTCAGGAATTTGACCGAAACCGTATTTCTAGGGACTTGCATGACTCTACAGTGCAGAGCCTGACGTCTTTGGTACATAAAACGGAACTCTGCGGCAAGTTGCTGGATATTGATTTGATTAGGGCGAGACTGGAGTTACAGTCTATGACTGAGACGATACGTGCGATAATCAATGATATGCGTGAAATTATTTATGACCTTCATCCGACTTCATTGAATAACTTTGGATTAGATGCAGCAATAGACTCTTATTGTACAAGAATAAAAAGGAACCATGAAATTGATATATCTCTTAAGGTAACAGGGAAAGAAAAAAATCTCTCCTCTATTGTAAGAGTTACTCTTTACCGTATTGTACAGGAGGCTTGCAGTAATGTAATAAAACACGCATCTGCCAAGCATCTTACCGTGTCTGTTCTCTATGAAGAGGAAAAAACCAAATTAGAAATAGAGGATGATGGAGCAGGTTTTGATATTGCCGCTGTTAAAAATAAGAAACTGTCAGAAGAAGAACTCTGTGGATTTGGGCTGTTTACAATGAAGGAGCGGGCATATTTGTTGGGAGGAACATTTTCTATAGAATCAAATCCGGGAAATGGAACAAAAATTATGGTAGTTGTTCCTTTCTGAACAATAGGGGAAGGAGCAGATACGTATGAGCGAAATTATAAGGATTATGATAGTAGATGATCATTGTATGGTTAGAGAAGGACTAAAGAAGTTATTGGAGCTGCGCGATAGGGAGGATAGGAACAGTATCCGCGTTGTTGGCGAGGCGGGAGACGGAGAAGAGTGTCTGGAACATATTGATGAGTTGAATCCTGATGTGCTTTTACTTGATATTAGTATGCCCAAAATGAATGGTCTTCGTGTTTTGGAAGAGCTGCACAGGCGCAAAAGGAAACCAAAAGTATTGGTTTTGACCATATATAATGAAGCAGAATATTTATCAAGAGCTATGGAAATAGGTGCTCAAGGTTATGTGCTTAAAGATTCAGAATCTGTTATTTTAAAAAGAGCGATTTTTACGGTATATCGCGGAGAAAATTATATTGATAAGACAATGCTTCCGGTTTGGAATGACACAGTGAAAAATGTAAAATCTGTTCCGGAAGAAAAATTGACAAGAAGAGAATTGGAAGTTTTGAAATTGCTTTCAGAAGGATTGTATAATAAAGAAATTGCGTATAAACTTTCTATTAGCGAAAAGACAGTAAAAAATCATGTGTCAAATATATTTAGGAAGATAGGGGTATTTGATAGGACACAGGCAGCGGTATATGCCATTAGGAATAATATTCTGGAGTTTTAAAAATGTTTCACGTGAAACATTTAGGGAAAGGTATAGGAGAAAAATATGGGAAGAACCATTGCAATAGCAAATCAAAAGGGGGGCGTCGGAAAAACAACGACAGCAATCAACCTTTCGGCAGCACTTGCGGAAAAAGGAAATACAGTATTGGTTATTGATATTGACCCACAGGGAAACACAACATCAGGACTTGGTATCAATAAAAAGAAGTTAAAACAGACAGTTTATGATATGATGCTTGGTGAATGCACATTAGATTCTTGCAAAACAAAAAGTGTTATGAAGAACCTTTATGTTCTTCCTTCTGATGTTGAATTAGCAGGTGCGGAAATTGAGTTGATTGGAATCGATAATAGAGAATTTATTTTGAAAAGATTAGTTGATCCAATCCGTGATGAATATGATTATATTATTATTGATTGCCCACCTTCTTTGAATACACTTACAGTTAATGCTATGACAACTGCAAATACAGTTTTAGTACCAATTCAGTGTGAATATTATGCATTGGAAGGGCTTTCTCAATTGATACATACCATTGATCTTGTACAGAAACGGTTAAATCCGGATTTGGAAATTGAGGGAGTCGTATTTACAATGTATGATGCAAGGACAAATCTTTCCCTTCAGGTTGTAGAAAATGTAAAAAAGAATCTTCATCATAATATATATAAAACAATTATCCCAAGAAATATACGTCTGGCAGAAGCACCAAGTCATGGTCTGCCAATTAATTTATATGATTCCAAGTCTGCAGGAGCAGAAGGTTATCGGCAGCTTGCAGAAGAGGTAATGGAACGAGGCGTCAGAGACTGGTATTCCGGTATTTGATAGATATTAGTACTTTAAAAATTTCGGAAAAAATGTTATGATAGTTTGAGTCAGTTTTTAAAAGATTATTGTTTGGATAAAAAACAGATAGCATCTGTACACTGACGCTAAACATATAGCTTTTGGATAAAAGTCAATACAAAAGAAACAGAAAGGGGCATTGCAATAGATGGCGGTAAAGAAGCGAGGTCTTGGAGCAGGATTGGACAACCTGATTCCAGACTACTCTGCAGAGAGAAAAGAAAAGAAAGAGGAAGAACAGCAAAATGTTTCACGTGAAACATTAATATCAATCAATGATATTGAGCCAAACAGGGCACAGCCAAGAAGTCATTTTGACGAAGATGCATTGCAGGAACTGGCAGATTCCATTAAACAGTATGGAATTATTGAACCACTTGTAGTTCAGAAAAAAGGGAACCGTTTTGAAATTATAGCCGGTGAGCGAAGATGGCGTGCTGCAAGAATAGCAGGTATGAAAGAAGTACCAGTAGTCGTCAAAGAATATTCTGAGAATGAGATTTTTACAATTGCATTAATTGAAAATATTCAGAGAGAAGATTTAAATCCAATTGAAGAAGCAACTGCCTATCAGAAACTGATTAAGGAACTGAATTTAAAACAGGATGAAGTGGCAGAGAAAGTTGCAAAGAGCCGTACTGCTATTACAAATTCCATGCGTTTGCTAAAACTGGAGGAAAGAGTACAGCAGATGCTGATAGATGAAATGATTTCAGAGGGACATGGCAGAGCATTGCTTCCAATCAGTGATTTGGAAGAGCAGTTTGCATTAGCAATGCGGATATTTGATGAAAAATTAAGTGTTAGGGAAACGGAGAAGCTTGTCAAGAAAATCGTAGAAGAAAAGAAAAAGGGACCGAAGGAAAAAACACCAGAACTAAAAGATGACAACATTATTTATCGTGGACTAGAAGAAAAATTAAAACAATCTCTTGGAGCAAAGGTGGAAATTAAAAAGAAGGCCAACAATACCGGAAAAATTGAAATAGAATACTATTCCATAGAAGAGTTGGAACGAATTGTTGAACTAATGGAGTCCGTAAAATAGTACAGAGGAAATAGCAAAAAATTAATTTACTGTAGTAAAGGAGAGAAAGAGTACAATGAACATGACCCAGCAGGAGCTTTTGCTTATTGCTGTCATTGTGTTGGCGGCAGTGACGGCAGCATTATTGATTATAACAATAGTATTGCTTGTAAAGACAAGCAAGCTGACAAAAAAGTATAAGGCTTTTATGAATGGTTCGGAAGGCAGAGATTTAGAAAGCACGATTTTGACACGTTTTAAGGAAATTGATACCCTGAAATCAGAAACAAGCTATCTTAGCAAAAAGCTGAGTACGGCATGTGATACTTTGCTTACCGCCTATCAGAAGGTGGGCATTGTAAAATATGATGCATTTAAGGAGATGGGAGGAAAATTGAGTTTTTCCCTTTGCCTGCTGGACGATCAGGACAACGGCTTTGTAATGACTTCCATGCATACAAGAGAAGGCTGCTATACTTATATTAAGGAAATTATCAGAGGAGAAGCTTATGTGATTCTCGCATCGGAAGAGCGTAGGGCATTGGATGAAGCAAAGAATAAAAAGAATTTTATGGGGTAAATAATATATGAAATTATTGATTATACGGCATGGTGAGTCAGAAGCTGATTTGCTTGATGTACACGAGGGAAGGGCCGATTTTCTTTTGACAGAGCGAGGTCATCGACAGGCAGAAGCAATGGCGCAGTTTGTAAAGAGGAATTATAAACTTTCTGCAATTTATTGCAGTACGCTTAAGCGAGCATATCAAACCGCTACATATCTCTCAGAAGCAACAGGAATTCCGTTGATTCCAGATGATAAACTGATGGAATTTAACAACGGACTGCTTGCAGGACTGCACAGAACAGAAGTTCGAGAAAAATATCCGATTGTGGAGAATCTTCCAATTCATGCGGCAGTATATGAGCAGGAGTCTGTACTGGAGTTTCGCTTTCGAGGAGACTATATTCTTTCTCAGATTATTTCAGAAACAGCACCAAATGCTACAGTGGCAGTCGTTACTCATGGAGGTATGATTAATCAGTTGTATCGTTCCTTTTTGCATCTGCCGGTAGACAGCAATATTTTCTTTGGTACTGGTGATACAGGGATTCATTGCTGGTATCTTGATGAGAGAAGCCGCCGTATTCTTTTTTCAAATTATACTGCACATACAGAAGGTATATAAAACTGCGGCAGCAAGGACATTTTTCTGTCTTTGCTGCCGCAGCTTTTAAAAATTTCTTAAATAATTTTAATTTCTGTTTTGATGCTCTTTATTACTTTAACAGGTCTTCTGGAACATTTTCTTTCCCATAGTAAGCAATCAGATAAAGTTCTTTTAATTCTTTTACCAATGGAAGCCTTGGGTTTGCTGTAGTACACTGGTCACCAAATGCGAGGTCAGCCAAAGAATCTACTTTTCCTAAGAAGTCCTTTTCGTCCAGTCCATATTCTTTTAGGGTTGCTGGAATACCAAGGTATTCATTGAGCTTCTCTACTTCGGATGCAAGAATTTCTACAGCATCATCATTGTTCTTTGGTTTGTAACCAAGCTTGTTCATTAAGGCAAAAATCTTGTCTCCTACGATATAGCTTTCATATTTTGGCCAAGAAGTGAACTTGGTTGGGCATGCTACGCCGTTATAACGGATAACATGTGGAAGCAGAATAGCATTTGCACATCCGTGAGGAATATGGTATTCGCCGCCCAGCTTATGTGCCATAGAGTGGTTGATTCCAAGGAAAGCGTTTGTAAATGCCATGCCTGCGATTGTGGAAGCATTGTGCATTTTTTCTCTTGCAACAGGGTCAGATGCGCCGCCATCGTAGGAACGCTTTAAGTAATCAAATACCATTTCAATTGCATGAATAGCAAGAGCGTCGGTATAGTCGGAAGCTAAAATTGAGATGTAAGCTTCAATTGCATGTGTCAGAACATCCATACCAGTCCATGCTGTGGATTTCTTTGGAACCGACATAACAAATTCAGGGTCAATAATTGCAACATCAGGCGTCAGCTCATAGTCAGCAAGAGGATACTTCTTGTTCTCTGCTGTATCGGAGATAACAGCAAAGGAAGTAACTTCGGAACCGGTACCGGAAGTTGTAGGGATGGCAACAAGCTGTGCTTTCTTTCCGAGTGCCGGGAACTTGTAAGCTCTCTTTCTTATATCAAGGAACTTAAGGGACATGTTCTTGAAATCAGCATCCGGATTTTCGTAGAACAGCCACATACCCTTTGCTGCATCGATTGCAGAACCGCCGCCAAGAGCAATGATAACATCTGGCTTGAAAGCTCTCATGGAAGCAACACCATGCATAATTGTATCCAAGGAAGGATCCGGCTCTACCTGGTCAAAAATCTCACAGTGAACATATTCAGATCTTCTTCTTAACTGATATAATATTTTGTTTACATAGCCAAGCTGTGTCATAGCCGGGTCGGTTACGATAAATGCCTTGGAGATGTTTGGCATCTTCTGAAGGTAAGAAATCGAACCGGATTCAAAATAAATCTTGCTTGGAACTTTAAACCACTGCATATTTACTCTCCTCTTGGCAACTCGTTTTACGTTAATCAGGTCAACGGCAGATACATTGTGGGTCGTGGAGTTTCCGCCGTAGGAACCACAGCCAAGCGTCAGAGACGGCATATTGCTGTTGTATAAATCACCGATAGCACCGTGAGTGGATGGAGAATTTACAATGATACGTCCGGTTTCCATTCTGGAAGCGAACTCATTGATTACGTCCTGATCTGTGGAATGGATAACGGAAGAGTGTCCCATGCCTCCGATTTCAAGCATTGTTTCACACTTCTTTAAGCCATCCTCTAAGTCCTTTGCCTTTACTACAACAAGCACAGGAGAAAGCTTTTCTTTGGAAAGAGGATAGTCATTGCCAACATCAGGAAGCTCTACACAAAGTACCTTTGTTTCTTTTGGAATAGTAATACCTGCCATTGCTGCAATTGTTGCTGCAGACTGCCCGACAATTGCCGGATTGACTGCTCCCTTTTCCAGATTGATAACAACAGGCTCCAGCTTTTTGACTTCTTCCTTTGTTGCGAAATAGCAGCCTGCTTTTTTCATAAGTTCAACGGCTTCTTTATAAACGGAAGCTTCAATAATAGCAGCCTGTTCAGAAGCACAGATCATGCCGTTATCAAAAGATTTGGAAAGTACAAGGTCATTGATGGCACGAGGAAGGACAGCACTCTTTTCAATGAAGCAAGGAACATTTCCAGGGCCAACACCGAGTGCCGGCTTTCCACAAGAGTAAGCAGCTCTTACCATACCAGGGCCGCCCGTCGCAAGGATAATTGCAACGCCCGGATGGTTCATTAACAGGTTGGTTGCCTCTATAGAAGGATATTCAATCCACTGAATACAGTTCTTTGGTGCTCCTGCTTTTACAGCAGCTTCATAAAGAGTTTTTGCTGCTTCTACGGAACATTTCTGTGCATTTGGATGGAAACCGAAAATAATCGGGTTTCTTGTCTTGATACAAGAAATGCTCTTAAACATTGTAGTAGAGGTCGGGTTTGTTACAGGGGTAACACCTGCAACAATACCGATTGGCTCTGCAACAAGCATAAAGTCTTCTTCTTCATTGTCTTCAATAATACCAACTGTTTTTTGGTATTTGATAGAATGCCAGATATACTCGGTAGCAAAAATGTTCTTTGTAATCTTATCTTCATAAATTCCTCTGCCAGTCTCTTCAACTGCCATTTTTGCAAGTACCTGCTGCTTAGCAAGGCCTGCCAGTGCCATTTCATGCACGATATTGTCTATGGTATCTTGGTCTAATGCCATAAACTCCTGCAGTGCAACCTGAGCTTTTGCTACAAGCTCGTCAATGTGTTCCTGAGGTGTAGGGATTTTTGTAGCCATTGGTATCCTCCTAATTAGATGATAATGTTAAAATATTAACAAAGAAACTATCTATTAATATACCAGTTTGTTATTTATTTGTCAAACTGCTATTTAGACAAATTAGCAAAGAAGAAGTAAAAATTTTTATGCATGTTGCATAATGGAAAATATCTGTTGGCAAGGGGCAAAGTATGGTATAATGAATAATGGAAGTGATATAAAATCCACAGGCCAAAAAACGGAGTTTGTGGAGCTGGCAATCGTAAAGGAGAGAGCGTTTTGAGAAGGATACAGACCGAGCAGATTAAGGGTGGCGAAATCCTTGGAAAAGATATTTATAACAGCAGTGGAGCTGTTTTGATTTCTTCCGGAACAGTTTTAAAAAAGGAATATGGTGAGCATTTAAAAGGACTTCGTGTCAGCGATATTTTTGTAGAGGACAACATATCTAAAGATATTCGTGCAGATGACATCACTGAAGAAAAAATCAGCTCGCAATGTACAATGGAACTTCAGAATACAATTGAACGTTTTTCCTATGCGGCTGATGCCGAGCTTCGTCAGCTGACCCATGTGGCTCAGGATGTAATGAAAGGCGTGCTGGAGCAGAAAGAAGTTGTTTACAATATTTCCAATGTAAGAAGTTACAGCAGAAGCCTTTATGAGCATTGCCTAAGTGTCGGAGCGCTGTCTACCCTAATTGCTATTCACAACGGATACGGAGAAAAGGCGACAAATGAAATTGCCATTGGCGCATTGCTTCACGACATCGGATTTATGAGCATAAATGCAGATTACCAGCAGCTTTTACTTGAGGAAGCAGAAGAAAAGATTCAAAAAGAGATTAAGCGGCATGTTCTTTATGGTTATTCTGTTGTGGAGCATCAGGACTGGCTTAGCAACATTTCAAAAGATATTATTCTATACCATCATGAACGGCTGGATGGTACAGGCTATCCGTTTCATATAAGGGGAAAGAGCGTGTGTCCGGAAGTGAAGCTTGTGGCACTCTGCGATGCATTTGACAGCATGGTTTATGGAAATCTGCAGAAACGGATGAAAGTTTATGAAGCAATGGAGTATATTGTTGGAACAAGTGGTACAAAATTTGATAGAGGGCTTGTAAATCTTTTTGTAAATTCTGTTGCGGCATACCCAATTGGGACAATTGTGAGCCTTAGCAATGGGGAAAGAGGAATTGTTATCCGCCAGAATAAGCAGACACCAACTCGTCCGATTGTCAGCATTTTAGAATGCAATGAAGATGGCAGATGGGAACGCACTATGGAAAGAGATTTAATTGAAGAATTGACATTGTTTATTGTGGATACCATAGAAGAATGAAAGGTTCAGAGAGGAGAGAAGAGCAATAGAGGAGAAGAGAAGCAAAGCTGCAGTTATAATAGCAGTTGTTTTAAGCGGCATTTTTGTGCCGCTTTTGTTGCTGATTGGGCTTGCCTGCGCAACAATATCAGCATTTTCCAATGTGCTTATGGAACACAGGGAGGATGAACTGTTTATCCACTTTGAGAAGGCAGGCGGCGTCAGGTGGATTTATGATGAAATAGGGGAAAGCCTGCTTTTTATGGGGCAGGAGCTTCAGGTTCCGGAGGGAATGGAACCTTTAAAAGATATTGTGACATATGAGGATGTCAGTTCGGTTTCACATGGAATTTACAATGCGTTTTTAAGCGGCAATCTCTATGTATTTGACTTGTCTGTGCAAAAAATACGCATTAAGGAGAATGTGGATGCATATTTTGACAGATATATAGAAGAGCAAAGCCTGACAGAACTTATGGACAATGAGTTTATAGACATGGAGCTTGTAAGGGAATCTTATTTAAGGGACGCTTATGCCCAGCTCGAGCAGCAGGTAGTGAAGATAGAAATAGCTCTGAATGCTGCAATGGAGGGATTTTACCGTACAGCATGGATTACAAAGGCAACAGGCACAGAGGAACGGCATAATATGGAAGATTCTCATCTGGAGCTGCTTCGCAATAGTTTAAAAAAAGCAGAGTTTGCCGAAATTGGAGTCATGGCTGTATTTGGTTTTCTGCTTCTTGTATGCTATTTGTTTCATCCGTCCGGATTTTTTGTGGTCGGTGGTACTGCCGTTGTCTTAGGGGCAGCAGCATTTGCGGTTTCAAAAGGGATTCTTCTGCTGCCGCTTTCTGAGCTTCTTCCTACAGCCTTAATACCTCACAAGAGTCTTTATGCAGTAGCAGAACAAATTGCTTTATGGCTTTCTGACGGCTATTTAAGCTTTAGCATCTGCAGCGCCGCAGCTGGTGTCTTGATGCTTCTTTTTGGAGGAATTTTGCTGTTATTTCAGAGAAACCGAACCTAAAGGCGGAAGCTTAGATAGAAAATAGCAAAAGAGGGAAGTATTTCGCTTGTCACCAGATATAAAGTATGGTATAAAATGTAGAGGAACATAAAAGAGGGTGAAGCGATGCATAGTTTTTTAAAGGCGGTCGGCTTTAGTAATTTGGAAGGCCGCACAGAGGAAGAAAAGTTAATGAACCTTGTGATAGAGAATGCCTCGGAGCGGCAGGTTGCAAAGCTTACCGACAAACGTTCTGCTGTGGAAATGTATATGGAGGTAGCAGAGGGTGTTGGGATTGTTATCTGCGGAGAGTATGATGAGCGCGGGAACTTTCATACCGAGCACTATTTCCCTATTTTAAAGGGACAGAACAGCAGCATGACAGAGGCTGTGTATGTCAATAAAAGAGTAGATACAAATGCATTTACTGGCATGTGTGACGACTACCGGGTCGGAGTCTCGCTGATTTTTTATGTGCAGAACAGAATTGATTTGCTGAATCGGCCGATTCCAAGGCGTGACCGTACAAAATACCCAATTTCTCTGACAGCGCTTTCTGGAGAAGGAAAGATTCTTCTTCCGGTGCAGAAGACGAAGGTAGAGACAGAAAGGGTAAAGGCAGATTTAAAAAACCGTTCCTCTTTGATTGCAGAAGCAAAGAAGGGGAATCAGGAAGCAATGGAAAGCCTGACATTGGATGATATTGACCAGTATGCTTTAGTAAGTAAGAGAATCCGCACAGAGGACATTTATTCTATTGTTGAGACAACGTTTATTCCGTATGGTTCAGAATCTGATAACTATACGGTTCTTGGATATATTACAGATGTCAGGGAATGCGTAAATTCCTATACAAAGGAAAAGCTCTATATACTCTCATTGCTTTGCAATGAACTGTCATTTGAAGTCTGCATCAATCAGAAAAATCTGCTTGGAACTCCGGCACCAGGAAGGCGTTTCCGTGGAAATGTCTGGATGCAGGGAAGAATTGAGCTGCTTGCTGGAGAAGCATTCCAATAAACATAAGGAAGCTACAAAATAAATCAATCTGATTATAGAAAGGAGTATGATTATAAAATGGAAAAACATGTATCCTATAAAACACAGGGAGTCTGCTCGAAAGGAATTGAATTTGACATTGTGGACGGGGTTGTACATAATGTACAGTTTATCGGTGGATGCCGGGGCAATACACAAGGCGTTGCAAGGCTAGCAGAAGGAATGGAAGCATCAGAGCTGATAAAGCGTTTAAAAGGTGTTGAATGCCGCGGCGATAATTCCTGTCCAAATCAGTTTGCACTTGCAATCGAACAGAATCTGTAGGCGAAGTGCCTGATATATAATCTTAAAACCTTTCTTGCAACCACTGGTTGCGAAACTTCAAGCCATAGCTGATGGTCTTTTTAGCTGCTTTTTGATAAAGTGAAAGCATAGCGACCGTGTTGTATACACCGACGCTAGAGCCGAATCTGTATACTGGTATCAGGTTCAGAGCCTGCCATACAGTTAGGCCGGATTTGCTAAGAAAGGGGATTTTAAGCATGAAGCTGCAGGAGAAAATATTATATTGCAGGAAAAAGGCAGGTCTGTCACAAGAAGGTCTTGCAGAGCAGATGGGAGTGTCCAGACAGGCGGTAAGCAAATGGGAAACCGGTGAGGCGCTTCCTGAAACCGGAAAGCTGGCGCTTTTGGCAAAAACGTTTGGTGTAACGACAGACTGGCTGCTTTCAGAAGAGGAACCAGAAGACGAAGACCTGCCGGAAAATGAATACTCTAATTGGGTGGAGTCAATACCAGGCGTGCTTGGGATACTAGTAAAACGCTATGGCTGGCTGTGCGGCGTCTATGCCGCATTTGTTGGTGCAGCATTTATAGGACTTGGAGTTTTGGCGCGTGCCCTTGTCAAGAATGTATTTTTTAAATATCCTCTTCAGGAAATGATGAATGCTGATTTTTATGGAGCTATGCTGGGTTCTAATATGTCAGGTAATCTTAGCTTTGCTGCAGAGAATCCGGTTTCGATTATGGGAACTGCAATAATAATATTAGGAATGCTTATAATGGCTGTCGGGATTGTGGCAGCAGTTATATTAAAGAAGAAGAGTAATAAATAGAAATAAAAGAAGAAAGGCACCGTCAGGCACTTGGATTTTATATATTCCAAAGAAGCATAACGGTGCTTTTAAAATAGGGATAAGATGGCTGTCCGGCCGCCATTATCTCCAAGTTTTCCACAGAAAAAAAGCACCAGCCCCGACGTCAGTGCATCAAAACCGGTACTCCGCGTGCGTCTTCAGGGGCTCGAACCCTGGACACCCTGATTAAGAGTCAGGTGCTCTACCAAC
>CAJTZB010000007.1 GCA_910583815.1 uncultured Lachnospiraceae bacterium | reverse complement strand
GTTTGAACGGATGATGCAGGACAGGCTTACAATGCCTGTGCAGACGGTCAACGATGCCAGGGCAGCAGCAATGGGGGAATACCTTGCCGGTGCAGGACGTGGCAGCCATACGTTTCAGATGTTAACTATCGGGACCGGAATCGGCGGGGCATTTATTGTTAATGGGCAAGTGCTGGCGGGCTGCAACGGTGCCGCCGGAGAAATTGGGCATATGGTAATTAGGCAGGAAGGGAGTCCATGCAACTGCGGAAGAAAAGGCTGTTTAGAAGCATATGCTTCGGCATCCGCATTAAAGGAAAGAATGATGCAGATTGTACCAGAACGGCAGGATAGTCTGTTGTTTCAGCTCTGCGAAGGCAAGAAGGAACGTCTTTCGGGGAAGCTTCTGTTTGCTGCACTGAAAGAGCAGGATGCTTTGGCAGAAGAGCTGTTTACGGAGCATATAGAGTATCTGGCAGAAGGGATTGCCAATCTGATCAATGCCCTGCAGCCGGATATGCTGTGCATTGGAGGCGGTATGAGCGAGCAGGGAGAGGCGTTGCTTGGCCCGCTCCGCAAAGCTGTTGCAGAAAAGATTTATTCCAAGCATTCCAAAGTGCAGACAGAGCTTAAGGCAGCGGAACTTGGCAATGCGGCAGGTATTATCGGCGCGGCATATTGCAGATAAGATTAGGTTTGAAAGAGGAGGGCAACAATGAGAAAGCATTACGAACTCATGCTGGCAGACGCAGTGCGCCGTGTCAGAAAGTCAATGAGATTACAGGTAATGGATAAGGAAAATGTCCAGAAATACGGCGGTTTTTTGGACTCTAAAGGAATTGTGCAGCCAAAGTTTGCAATTTACCGCATGGTAACGATGGCGGCCGTCTATATGAATGAAGAAAGTGCCCTTTACCAAAACAAAGAGCTGTACGAGAGAATCTTGCTTGCCCTTGATTATATTAAAAGAGAACAGAGGGAAAACGGCTGTTTTGACCTTGTGGACTGTAACTTTTTTTCCGGGCCGGATACTGCATTTTGTGTAAAACGTATGATTCCGATGTTTGAGTATGTCAGAAAGCACAAAGATGCTCCGGGAGCTTCCGAATTTGAACGCCGTCTGAATGAGATTATCTATGCAGGGGCAAAGGGAATGGTTGCTGGAGGTTTCCACACTCCGAACCACCGGTGGGCTATTGCTTCTAATCTGTTAAAGTGCTGGCAGCTGTTTGGTGATGAGGAGTTTAAAACGGCAGCAGAAAAGTATCTGGCAGAGGGTATCGACTGTACTTCGGAGGGTGAGTTTGCAGAACGTTCTGCGGGCAACTACAACAGGATTAACAATGATGCAATGATTACAATCGGGGATGTATTAGGAGACGATACATATTATCATTATGCAGAAGCCAACCTGACGATGATGCTTACTTATCTTGAACCGGATGATAGTATTTTTACAAATAATTCCACAAGACAGGACAGAGGAGTCAAAGTATATCCAAGGGACTATTATTTTGAATATCTCCTGATGGGGCATAAGTTTGGCAATCAGACATTCCTTGCGGCAGCTAATTATATTATGGACCTGTGCGTCCGCCTGAACCATCTGCCGGACTTTTTGATTTATTTTATGAATCTGCCGGAGCTGATTGGCGTAGAATATGAAAAGAGTGAAATCCCGACTTCTTACAACCGTTTTTATAAGGAATCAGAAATTGTGCGTATCCGGAAGGATGCATATTCATACACAGTGCTGAACCACGCCTCCAATTTCTGCTATTTCCAGCATGGAACCCTTGCAATGAGCGTAAAAATCGGTGCAAGCTTTTGTGAACACCGTGCATTTAAGTCAGAAGAGATACGGCAGACGGAACATGGGTATCATCTGGAGCAGACAATGCATGGATGGTATTACCTTCCGTTTGGCGGATATCAGGGAACGACGGACTGGTGGAAGATGGACAATGCAAAACGCGAAAAGCTTGTGGGCCCAGACCTGCACTTTGAGGTTGTGGTAGAAGAAGCAGAGGGTGGTATTGACATTCATGTGAAAGCGGATGGCGTAGACAGAGCGCCGCTTCGTTTGGAGTTTGCATTCGATGCAGGTGCGGTAATTACAAATGAAGCGTTTTCTCTTGAGGGTGAGGCAGGAGCTTATGTAACGGCAAAGCAGGGGACTGTAACCGCTTCTAAGGGAGATTATGCAATTGAAGTAGGCCCTGCCTTCGGAACTCATGATTTTGTCGCAGGGAAGTTTGGCAGCGAAGGCAGGAATCCTCACTGCTTTACCGTATATTTCACAGATTCTACCTGCTTCGAGCATACGATTCATATCCGTGCAAAAGAGAGTCTTCTTTATTGATTTTCAGACAGGATTTTGCATGTTTCACGCAAAAAGGGATTGAATACAAAGAAAAAGTGAGGTAAACTGTAAGAGACAGAAAGGAAAAACTGCAATTATGCAGTTTGGAAAAGGAGGATTTTTATGGAATATGTACTTATTGGTTTAGCGGTGATTTTGCTGATAATTTTGGTTTCCTGCATCAAAATCGTTCCACAGGCACAGGCATTTGTTGTAGAACGTCTTGGTGGCTATCAGGCAACTTGGGGAGTGGGAATCCACTTTAAAGTTCCGATTATCGACAGAGTGGCAAAGAGAGTAATATTGAAGGAGCAGGTTGTGGATTTTGCGCCGCAGCCGGTTATCACAAAGGATAACGTTACAATGCGTATTGACACGGTCGTATTCTTCCAGATTACCGACCCGAAACTGTTCTCCTACGGCGTAGAAAATCCGATTATGGCAATTGAAAACCTGACGGCTACTACGCTTCGTAACATCATCGGCGATCTGGAGTTAGACCAGACGCTGACTTCTCGTGAAATCATCAACACAAAGATGAGAGTATCGCTTGATACGGCAACCGACCCTTGGGGCATCAAGGTAAACCGTGTAGAATTAAAGAATATCATCCCTCCGGCAGCAATTCAGGATGCAATGGAGAAGCAGATGAAGGCAGAGCGTGAACGCCGTGAAGCTATCCTCCGTGCAGAGGGCGAAAAGAAGTCCACAGTCCTTGTTGCAGAAGGTAAGAAGGAATCTGCAATTCTGGAAGCAGAGGCTGAGAAAGAAGCAGCTATCCTTCGCGCAGAGGCAAAGAAGGAAGCGGTTATCCGTGAGGCAGAAGGTCAGGCGGAGGCTATCCGTACCGTGCAGATGGCTACAGCAGAAGGCCTTAAGTATTTGAATGATGCAAATCCAAACACAGCAGTCCTGAAGTTAAAGAGCTTGGAAGCATTTGCAAAGGCAGCAGACGGCAAGGCAACAAAGATTATTATCCCTTCCGAAATTCAGGGTATTGCAGGTCTTGCAAAGTCGGTAGTTGAGGTTTCCACAGAAAAGTAAGAAATAAAAACAGTCCCGGTGATTGCAGCTCAGAACGCGGCACCAAGGTGCACCTGCAGCGCAGCATCCGGGATTGTCTTTTAAAATACAGACAAGGAGGGAGAAGGCAAATGAACTTAAAAGGGCGTTCTTTTTTGACGTTGAAGGACTTTTCGGCGGAGGAAATTAACGGTCTGGTGGAGCTGGCAGCAGAACTGAAAGCAAAGAAAAAGCAGGGGATTACAGGAAACAGCCTCAAAGGGAAAAACATTGCCTTGATTTTTGAAAAACCGTCAACAAGGACAAGATGTGCATTTACCATAGGCTGTGTGGATGAAGGAGGGCATCCGGAGTATTTAGGGAAGGATGACATCCAGCTTGGGCATAAAGAAAGCGTGGAGGACACGGCAAGGGTGCTTGGCAGGATGTTTGACGGAATTGAATTTCGCGGATTCCATCAGTCCACTGTAGAAACCCTTGCAAAGTACAGCGGTGTCCCGGTGTGGAACGGACTGACAGACGAGTATCACCCAACGCAGATTCTTGCAGATTTTCTGACACTGAAAGAGCAGTTTGGAAAGCTCAAGGGACTGAAGCTGGTGTTTGTTGGAGATGGGCGCAACAACATGGCGAACAGCCTGATGATTGGCTGCACAAAGATTGGCGTGGACTTTGCAATTCTTGCACCGGAAGAGCTTTGGCCGGAGGAAGAACTTGTTTCGCTTTGCAGGGAATATGCAAAGGAAGCAGGAAGCAGCCTGACAATATCTGCTAAGGCTGATATTGTAAAAGATGCTGATGCAGTGTATACAGATGTATGGTGTTCTATGGGGGAAGAAGACAAGGCGGCAGAACGTGTAGCGTTGCTCCGTCCGTATCAGGTCAATCAGGAGCTGATGCAAAAGACAGGAAAGGACGCAAGTATTTTCCTGCACTGTCTTCCGGCCGTAAAAGGCAATGAAGTGACAGAAGAAATTTTTGACCGTTTTGCCGATGTTGTATTTGACGAAGCGGAAAACCGCATGCATACAATCAAAGCAGTGATGGTTGCAACACTGGGAGAATAAGAGACAGAACGCATGTTGGAAAAAATAAAAAGGCTATTGAGGAACAAAGAGGCTCTGCTGGATTATATGAATCTTCTGGCAGGTATCGTTATGTTAGCGGCCATATTTGCCTATGGAGCTACAAGAAGCGAAGGGAGTATGTACCTCGTTATTTTTATGGGAGGTCTGCTGAATCTGCTTGGTGGTTGGAAGCTTTATGCACAGAAAACAAAAAGGAATATCGGCATGTCAATGATGATGCTTGGGATAGTCGTTTTGATTTTATGTCTGGCCATTATGGTTTACTGATATACGAAAGAATCATTTAGTATGCAAAAGAGGATAGAAGAGGTATTTCTATGACAATCAACGAATTACGTGCTATGACAGGACTGAGCCGTCAGGAATTTGCAGAAAAGTACCGTGTGACGGAAAGAAGCTTAAAAAAGTGGGAGGAAGGTCCTAGAGGATGTCCGGCATATATGCTGGAAATTTTAGAGTTCCGGATTAAAAAGGAACTGGCGGCAAAAGAACAGAAATAAGCACTGCTTATGTGCCATACCAGCAACAGGATTTTTATTATTTGGATTCTGTTGTTATGAACAAAAAAAGACCACCATTTTTGGTGGTCTTTTTTTGCTGCTGCATTGTTTAGTTATCTGAGCAGATTGCTAATTCCTTGCTCTTTGTATGCCAGCCTGATTGGTGAAGAATTAGTGGACGTCAACGCCGCCAAACAGGCAGGTGCCGGAAATATGGATTGCAGGAGATGATTCTGCACCGTCAGGGTGATAGGTATGTGTAACCTCAACACCACCAAATAATGGGGTAATATCTTCCGTCAGGACTCTGACATTGGAAGGAACATAAATATCAATACCGCCAAAGATAGCGGAGACATTCAGTTTGACATCTTCCGTAATGACTGCATTCCGGAGATCTAAATCAATAGCGCCAAATGCAGCACTCAGGCTGCCGCCACAGAATACTTCATTGTCCAGACGGATTTCCTTGCCGCTGAACAGTGCGGAAGCATTGATATAGCCCCTGCCGTCGTTTTGGTAGCGGTTATCAAATTCTTTTGAAAACTCTTTTGTATCGGAATGTTGAGAAAACGAAAATTTCTTTGGGAAAATCAGCCTTGCGCCAATGACGATGCAAATGATGGCAAGAATCATCGGCCAAAAGTCAATATGCAGCGAAATATGCTGGGCATTGATTAAAAAGCAAAAGCCAATTATCAATCCGATAATAGGGCCCGTTTTGTCCTGTCCTGGCTTAAAAAGAGCATAGAAGCAAGGTACAATGATAAACAAAGTCCAAAAACCCGGAAAGAAGATGGAAAAATGAAAAATATCCAAAGCGCTTCCTGCATATAAAATTCCGAGCACGATAAAAATTAATCCGACAATCAGTCCTGTTGGTGTTTTTTTCATAAAGAAAACCTCCCTGTGTTTTGTACCTTTATCATACTGTTTTATCAGCAAAAAAGCAAATTAGAAGATGATTAGAAAACTTAGAATTGGGGAAGGGATGGAAGGGCAGGGAATAGACAATGGCAACAAAGTGATAATGTTTTGCTATTCCACCGTCTCAATAATGTTTCCATCATTATCCCGAATATATGTGGGTACAATTCCGATGGTGAGAGGGATGGTATCCATACAATACGTTCCTGTATGCGGCCTTACAAGCTGGCAAATTTCATTTAGATTTTTGCTGGTCAGTGAGATGCAGAGGACTTCATCATCCATGTGAATATCTGGTTGTTCTGCGTGTCGGAATTCAATAACAGTGGTATCGCACTGCAGGATAAATGGCCTGTCCTTTTCAACTCTTGCCCTCAGCAGAGTCACTACCTGTTCAACATGCCCTGCACCAAACTGCAGACAGCACCGACTGTTTTTTTGGTCAGCAGTAAGCTCTGGCAGGTAGAGTACACTGGTGGAGGAGCCGTCGCGTGCAACGCCCTGCTCCCATGCGCTACGGAAGGCAGGCAGTTCCATCAGCGTTGTCCTGAACAAATCTGCAATTCCATAGGGAATATATTTGTTCAGCTCATTCAGAAAGTTTTGGCCGTTCCAGCACATCATGGCTGCATGCTCGTCAAGAGTGATTCCGATTGCTTCCAGAAATGTCATGGAACCATTTACGGTTTGGATACTGCCTAATTCGGGATCTGTCAGAAAACCGAGGCAGGTCAGTTTAGTGTCTGTTTCCAGCGCAATTGGTCCGTTGGCATTTAGATAGTGTCCGGATGCAAAGGTGTTGCCGGTAGAAAAGACGTAGCGCGCCAGATTCTGCAGCATGTTGACAGGCCAGACAGGTGGCTGGTCTTCATTGCCACGTTTTAAGCGGAAAGTGAGCTCAAATCCATAGCCGCTTATGGCACTGTCTTCAAAACCATCTCTGCAGTTATCAATATCTTTGTCAGCACTTCCGGCACAATCTTCCTCATTCTCATAGTCCTCTTCATCAACATATAAATCTGTAAAACCGTAGGTGACATAGAGCCAGTGCGGGCAGCATTTGTCACTCTTCCAGATTTCGACGCCATCTAAAGGGTCATTACCACCCAAGTATCCTGAAATAAGCGTGGCGTAATAAAGTCCTTCCTGTTCCGGGTAAAATTCTTTGATTCGATTTGATATACAGGAAAATCCATCCATTATTTCCATCTGAACCTCATTTCTAAACTGTTTTTGAGTACATTCTGATTACTGGCCGATTCATATCACCTGTCGGCAATGCCTTTATATTATAACTCCGTTTGGGAGTATCAGCAAGGGTGTTTATGCCTCCTTGTAATGCATATGTCCCCATCCTACCCATCATCTCAAAAAATTTCTTGTTGGATGGTCTCTTTGCTACAGGTTCCCCTCCACAAATTTCTGCCAAAAGATCACTGCTGTCTTCTGTTTTCCAGATGTATTCAACCGCACTCCTGATGTCGCGCTCCACACAGGCAGCAGACATCCTCTGATATCAAAGACATGCCATATGCTATATAGGAATACCCACGGCTGGATGCCCGCACCCCAAATCTCCGCAATACCTTCTTAATTTCCTCCTCTTTCATGTTTCTTCCTCCTTGTGTATTCTGCTTTGTTATTACGTATCACATAGTAGCTACTTCATCAGGGATTTGGGCAATAGCGAAAAGGAATATCCAAGCAGATACCGTGCCGGATTACCATGTAACGGATGTGAGGGAGGATGCCCCTATGCCAAAAAGCTGCAGGAGAAAATGAATGGGCTAAAGGAGGAGAACAGGCATCTGAAAGCTTTGCTTGGAATCGCAGAAGAGCGCAGCTGAAAGCTGTTTTGCCAAACTGTTTGTCAAAATATTCAAAACGAGCAGCTATTCATTGCCGGATGAATGCCCCAAAAACTGGAATTTGATTATGCCGCTTTAGACTGTCTTGTTTCCTTTACAAAAAGTGTGATACCGTATAGACCACAAGGCAAAAGAATGATGTCTTCGTAGGCATTAAAAAAGATCAATTTAATACCAGTTAAGTTCCTAAATATGGAAATAGTAGGATAGCTTAAATAAAGCAGCAACAACACAATTTGGATTGTATTGGGCTTTTTTAGAATATCATCTTTATACTTTCGGCTTTCCCATAGAAACAGGATGCCGTAAAGCAAATACAAGGGTAAAGCAAAAAACTTTTGAATTGGTTCTGTTCCATACCATGCAAAAAGTACAATACCTATAAACAGGTTAATGATTCCGAGCGCAAATTTTGCCGCCCACCCTACTTTTTGCATATAGGAGAGAGCTATTGCGGAAATCATAAAGACAAGTGATATGATTTGTTGAGACGATTATAACACAGGGTTCTTGTCATATCAATGTGCTTTTCTTAATGTTATAGCTATAAAAAACAGAACCAAATTGTATGGTTCTGTTTTTTATAATTGTGCGATTGTCTTGTATCAGTTTTACATTTAAAGGGATTTGGGATATTGCTGTTTTACATGTAATTTATTTTTGGCTTTTAATATACTTTGCAGTTACGTAGCATTCCATTTGTAAATCTTCAGAATATACATGACAAATCTTGTTTCCTTTAGAATTTATGTAGGTTTCAAGGAGTCTAAGACGTGCACCAGGATAGATGGTGTATTCTTTATCAGCATACATTTCTGGATTTAGTCCAACATTATAAGCACTCCAAGAGGTTCCTGATAAATCCAAGACTCCATGTACGTCCGAAGTATTGATATGGACAAATTTTGCGGCTACATAGCATTCCATTTTTAAGTCAAATGAATAAACATGATAAATGGTATTTCCTTTGGAGTTTACATAAGTTCCGAGGATTTCAAGAACTGCATCAGGGTAGATAGTGTATTCTTTATCAGCATACATCTCTGCATTTAGTCCAACATTATAAGCACTCCAAGAGGTTCCTGATAAATCTAAAGTTCCAAATACAGTATTGTCTGTGACAGGTTTAGTTACACGGTTTACATAAGTGGTATATCCTGCAACAGTGGAATTAGTATATGGAATCAGATGCTTTTGTACAACACAGTTTAATTGACCGCCCATATTCCAGTTACAGTCAATTACTCTGATTCCGGTTGATTCTACTGCATAGACTAAAACAGAGTGCCCATTTACGCGAAGCACATCACCAGGTTTTACATTGTTCATAATGTTGGTTTTATTGAATGTAACTGTTGCCACACGTTCGCCGGTAATTTTTTCAGAGTTGTTGTCTGCATAGGTATACCACTGGGCAAAACATGCAAATCCGAAGCAGGATTTTCCGGTATTGCTTCGTGTACTTGCATTGGCATCATGTGCGGGGAATAGAGATGTGTTGACAGTGCCAAAAATGTTTTTAAACCATGTAGCTTGTACAATATTTCCTACACTGCAGTTGCTGCATCCATGACCGCTTTGCCTTGTAGTAGAACATGCTTTTTGGTTTACGGTAAAGTATGTGGTTTTTCCGGACTGTACTCCAAGCATGGTAAGCATCTGGTCCATTTTTTTCTGTACTGCTGCGGTAGAAGTTGCTGCTTCTGCATGGACACTTAATGGTGAAAGTGGCAGCAATGTCATGATAATTACCAATGCAAAGGCTACCACATGATGCAAAAATTTTACTTTTCTTTTACCCATTTTCATTTCCTCCGTATTTTTTATAGTTTACTTGATTTGTTTGCATTCTGATTTATATCTGACAGGATGCTTTTGAATTATCTTTGGTAACTGATACAAGACATTACCACTTTCTGATACTCTACAGATAGCTATTGATTAGTGGTTTCTTGATTTTATTACATTATAAAACATTTTTATACAAAGAATCAATATTTTTCTATATATTAATAATTAATTTTATTATACTTTTTTATTACAAAATAGTAAAATAATATATATTCATATAAAAATTGTCGAATTTTATTTAAAAAGGAATCGGATTCGACAGTTCAATTCTTATTGACTTTCATGGAATGCTGAATTATGATAGGCATGGTATTGTTACCTGACATTTTTTTAAGAAAAGGATTCAGTCAATGGAAGATGTAATGACTGTAAATAGAAAAGAATACACTGTCCTTAAACTGCTTGGAAAGGGGAAAGGCGGCTATTCTTATTTAGTCAGTGATGGAGAGTGTAGATTTGTATTAAAGCAAATACATCATGAGCCATGTGCTTATTATCAGTTTGGAGATAAAATGGAGGCAGAACTTCATGATTATCGCAGGCTTTACGAAATTGGAATCCCAATGCCAAAGATGCTTGATGCTGATATGAAAGAAGAGAGGATTCTGAAAGAGTTTATAGATGGGGATACAGTATATGAGCTGGTGTTAAGGGATGAACTGCCGGAAATTTGTTTACGACAGATGGGAGACATATGCAAACTGCTGTATGCGGCAAATACGAACATTGATTATTTTCCGACAAACTTTGTGCTGCAGAGTGACAAACTGTATTATATTGATTATGAATGCAATGATTATATGGAAGAGTGGAATTTTGAAAACTGGGGAATAAAGTATTGGTCAAAAACAGAGGCTTTTCTGCGATATATAAAAGAACATCCGTCTGTATACCAATTCTGATGTTACTTAACAAGGGTATAGCGTCGGTGTACAGATGAAATCACATGGGCTGAGGCGTGTTGCCATCTGCACACCGACGCTATACGTTCCGGATTATGAAATATGGAACGTGTATACCCTTTTTGTAAAAACTTTTTATTTTTAAACCTTCTGCCCACATTCCGGGCAGAACTTTGCACCTGCCTGTAATGGGGAGCCGCATTCTGTACAAAATTTTTTGGAAGGCACTGGTGTACCGCATTCTGGGCAAAACTTTGTGCTTGACATCAGGGCTGCTTTGCAGTTGAGGCAGACAGAAGCCGCAGAAGAATTATTGTTTCCGGAAGCGGCAGAAGAGGTTGTGCTTTGGGCCGCAGTTTCCATACTGGCAAATTCCTTATTCAGCCGCATACCCATGCCGACGCCGACAATAGTGCCTGCAGTGCCGTGTTTTGCTGCTTCTTTCAGCGCATCGGCCTGTGCAAGCTGTGTATATACATCTACGGTGTTTCGCATAATACCAAGTCGCGCAGTCTCGTCTATTGCTTTTTCAAGTTCGGGCGGCAGAGAGAGGCTTTCTACTTCAAATGCGGTTAAAGTGATGCCAAGCTCTGCAAGACGCTCTGCGGCAGAGAGCTTTACTTCATTGCCTAAATCTTTGTAGCGGGATGCCATGTCGTTTAAAGAGATATGGCAGGTGCCAAATGCTGAGGAAATGCTTCCTACCAAAAGGGCACGCATTGTGTCACATATGGAATGAAGGGTGTATTGCTGTGAGGTGCCGGCCAGGGCTTTGAAGAATACAGCAGGTTCAGAGACTTTGAACGAATAGGTTCCATGCCCACGCAGACGGATAATCCCATACTCGGTCTGTATAGGGACAGGATTTGCAGTTCCCCAGCGGATTCCTGTGAATTCTTTGGTGTTTATAAAGAAAATATCTGATTTAAACGGCGTTTCAAAGCCATATTTCCAGGACAGGAGGCTTGTTATGATTGGCAGGCTGTCAGTATCTAGTTTGTACATGCCTGGAATAAATATGTCGGCAGCCCTTCCTTTGTCACAGAATACCGCAACTTGGCTTTCTCTGACAGTCAGTACAGAGCCTTTTTTAATTACATTATCTTTCATATCGTATTTTTGCATAATGACATCTGCATCAAAATCGGGCAGTTCTATGCTTTTTAAAAGTCCCATATTTATCTACCTTTCGTTTTAGGATGTATCAGATTCTGTCCGCTGCTATACGTTGGTGTTGTCATTTGTGGAATTCCATTGTTCGTATTGCATGTTCAAAGACAGGTGCCCAGAACCATCGGTCTTTGCCAAGGCAGTTCCATGAGCCGATGCCTTGTCTTCCATTCAGAGAAAAGAAGAACATGACATTGTAGATACTTTGGTCAAGCCCTGCTGTGATAAAGTCAACAAAGAAGATATTTTGCGGCTTGGTGATTTTTTTGGATTCATCAAATATCGCAGAAGGAAAGGCTGCCTTTAAGGAGGCAAGCATCTGCTGGCCGAATGCAAATACCTGGTCTTCATGCAGGTTTCCAAGCAGGTTTAAAGTTAGGTTTACAGTAGTATCCGGAGTTGTGTATATGAATTTTGGGGCATTGGCAGGGTATTTGACGCGGCGTACCTTATCGGACATCACAATAAAATTTTTTGGAAGAATAGCAGTGACCATACCCTCCGCAATGCTTGCACGCATAAATTGTACATCAGGAAATACGGCATTCTCCGGCATATCTGCACGTATGGATTCATAGTTCAGGCCATATATACCGTCAGTGAGCGTGCTGCCATTTACTGCAAAGGTAGTGCCGCAGGCAGAGCAAAATGCTGTTTTTCCGTTTTCATCTAATTTGACAGGAGACCCACATTGTGTGCAAAGAAGGGCTTCTACAGCCTTTTCTTTGCGGATAACAATTTTTCCGCTTTCTTCTCCCTCGGATTTTTTTCCGCAGGCAGAGCAGATGCCGTTCTGGTCAAGTATGCCGCCACAGAAGGCACATGCATTACTTTTTAGACGTCCCTCGTCGGAAACCTGAATGTCCACTTGTGCATCGGAGATAATATTTACGTGGTCCTCAGTATTGTTTTTGGACTTTTGGGAGACATTTCCATAATGGAAGCGGTGCAAGCCGTCTATGTAAATATCGCTTGAATGCATTCCTGCTTTTTCTGCCAGATCCGGCAGCAGTTCACTAAGCTGGTCTGCAAAATAATTCAGTGCTTTATCATGTTTTTTACCACGGAGAAAAACAGTATATACTGCTTCGGAATCAGTTTCCCTGCTATTTTGCTCTGTAAAAGAGAGATTCAGCACATAGGCAGATTTATGGTCAATGACGTCTTTTTCTGCGCGTGTAATTTCGGCAGTCAGCGCAGAGTAGCGGCCTTTAACGGAAGTTAAATGCTGAATAATAGAAGTGGAAAGAATTTTATAGTCTATTTCTTCCATCATTTCAGGATCTTTTTTATAAGCTTTTTTCAGATGTTTGTGTACTTTTTTTTCTCCATACTGCTCCAAGATAGCATAACAGAAGAGCAGTTGCTCGGCTTCCCAGTCTGCGGCACCGGATTCATAAACCAATAAACCGGCCATTGCGGCTTCCGGGCACAGGTTTTTTATGGAGACTTCCAGACAGGCGATGTCCTGTTCCGTAAGAGTACCTTCGTCCATGCGCCGAAATATATAATGGGCGCAGGCTGCATCATCGCCATTTACGGCGAGGTTATATAGCTCTTCTGTTGGGGCATTTTCATAAAATTCCGCCAGTGCTTCCGAGTCCCTTTTTGTGTTCTCATAGTATTTCTGCATTTCTGCTGCCACATCATTGCGGTTATTTTTAACAACATCATCGATTTGTTTTTTGTTAAACATAGCAGATGCCTCGCTTGTTTTAGTAGTTAATATTATATAATGTCATGTTTGCTTTGTCAAACAAGGCAAAGGTTCTATTTTCTTGTAAATGAAAAGGAACAGCCTTTCTGAGCTGTCCCTTGCATATAAGTTCCGGATTATATTGATACAGTAATCACTTCCCCTTCTGTAATTCCATTTTCATTGAAAGCATCTACGCGGACATAATATTGTTCTACATTTGACATTAGAGCGCGTACCTCCAGTTCTGTTTTAGCGAATACGAGATAGCTATGGTAAAGCTTATTTGGTGTATGCCCCCATAGTACGTTATAACCAGTGGCATTGCCTTCCCAATGTATCTTCATGCTCATGCTGTCTGTGCGGAGGGCAGTGACATTTGCTGTCTGACAAGGAGTATTGCCATAACCTTTTCCAAAGACACGTAAGCCACTGATGCAGGCAGGTGCATGATAAGCAGTATCTGTAACGGTTAGACGGATATAGCGTGCGTCTGTTCCTTCAGGCAGAATAAAGAGGTCATGTGTTAAGTCGGTTTCGGCATTTCGTTTGTCTTCCAGTACAGACCATTTTTTGCCGTCAGGGCTGGCTTCCAGCAACCAACATGTGGAAAAAGAACGTTCCTCAATATAGCGCCCTCGTCCTTCTTCACCGACAAGGCTTGCTTTAGCAGGAAGAGCAGTGACAAGTCCGAAATCATCGGCAAAGTTAATCTGGACTGCATGTACTTTGCAGAGTTCCTCTAAGTCTATCTGTAACCAAGGAGTGGTATCTTTGATGGCAGCTTTCCACCAAGTCTGGATATTTTCATCTACGGCGTTTGTGGCAGGATTTTCTTCGCTGCTTGCCAGAACGTTTTTTCCATAGCTTAGAAGCATCCATTCCGGCGGGGCAAATGGGTCACTGTTTTCTTCTGTCACTGCCTGTGGCCAGTCACCATAGCGTTGGTTGCAAAACAGTTCTCCATCGGCATCAAATCCTGCGCGCCAGATTCCGATGCGGCGCTCAAATTCGTGGTTGGCGGAAATGCGCATTGTACTGGTGTGCCACCAATTTCCGAATCGGTCTTCTATTGTGGAGCCATGTCCCGCACCTGGACAGAAACCGCCGGGAGAATAGGAGTATGGATTGTTTTTGCAGGCCTCAAACGGTCCGAGCGGAGAGTCTCCAATGTAAACACTGTCATTATATATGTTGAACTGTGTGCCTGGACAGGCATATTGGAGATAGTACTTTCCGTGATATTTGGTCATCCATGCACCTTCGATATAGGGATTGTCAGAGAGCGCTGCCTTTAAAAGTGGGCGGTATTGTTCTGGGGTAGCTTCGATTGCTGGTGTAATGTCAGTGACATCTTCAGGGCTGCATCCAAGCATCTGCGCCATCTGTACTTTGAGAAGCTTTATGATATGGCTTCCGCTTGGGTCATAGTGATGGTTTTCTCCGGTGCGTTCGTAGCCATATTCTGTTTTATGGTTTTCAATCAGTGCGACCGGCTTGCCAAGCTGTTTCATCGTGGCAGGGTCAAGCTCCACGCCCCAGATAGGGGTCATATTGCTGCAGCCCCAGTAGAAATACAGCCTGCCGTCATCGTCCATAAACAGATTCGGGTCCCAGAAATCAAAGCTGCCGGGAATCCGCTCAAAACAGCCGCTCTTTGGATCTTTAGTGCGATAAAAATCGCAGGCCTGTCCACGGCGGCTTGCGCAAAAGTATATCCATTCGCCTATGACGCGGACATCAGGAGCATAATCATAGACTGGAAGTCCGTTCAGAGGATAGCGTTTCCATGTCACTAAATCAGAGCTGACAAGGAAACCTCTGGTCATGCTTGGAAACAGATAGTATTCTCCTTGGAATAAAATCATGGATGGATCTGCAGCTTCGCGGTTTAAAGAAAAGCCACCTTCTTTTTGATTGAACTGATATTGGTATGTGAAATTGATCGGATTACAAAAATACTGTTTCATTAAGAATTTCTCCTTATTTTTGATTCATGTTTCTGCAGAGGTTTCCCAATATGGAAAGGCTTGGCTTTGGAGTGCGCTTTTGGGTTGTACGGTCTACGGCAATCAGGCCAAATGTCATGGAATAGCCTTTTTGCCATTCAAAATTGTCCATCAGGCTCCAGTAAAGATAACTTTTAACCGGAATACCGTCAGAAATGCAAGCCTGTACGCCAGAGAGCGCGGCTTCTATAAAAGCAACGCGGCGGCTGTCATCTGCCGTGGCGATACCGTTTTCCGTAACAAGAAGTGTGCCTTTGAATTCTTTAGCGACCTTGCGGATTACATGCTCCAATGCTTGCGGATAGAATTCATAATCCATCTGTGTAACCTCTGCGCTCTCTGGGACAGGAAGGATTCCGGAGGCATCAATGCGAGTGCGGGTGTAGTTCTGTATACCTAAAAAATCATCGTCTTTTATCGCGGGCAGATAGTGCGTGAACTCTTCAGCCCATTCCTTTGCTGCATTTTCCTCGCCGCCTGGAAGTGCCTGTATATCGTGGAGGCTCAAGGTCAGACCCACCTGAATATGAGGCGCAAGTTCTTTGATAATGGTGCGCGCAGCTTTATGTGCCTCTATTACGATTTCATCACCGTGTGGAGTACGTGGGCTGGTAAAGCATTCTGTTTTTGTGACGCCAAAAAGCTCCATGCGTTCCTGCTCTGCAGCTTGTTGGTTTGCCATCATCTTCTCGAGGTTCAGTCCCATCTGTACGGTGCCGTCGCTTTTGCCAGACTGCATTTTCGCCATCATCTGCTGCATATACCGTTTGGCGATTGCAGCGACCTGAATGCCCATATTTGCTTCATTGATAGTGCAGACATAGTGTAGTTCCCTGCCAAGGCGTTCTATTACATATCTTGTATAGCGGGCAAAGTATTCCGGAGTTTCATCGGATTCCCAGCCACCCTTTGAAATCAGCCATTTTGGGCTTGTAAAGTGGAGTAATGTCACAATAGGTTCTATGCCGTTTTCTTTACAGGTGAGAATAACGTCTTTGTAATGAGAAAGTTCTGTTTCATCAAATACTCCTTCTTCTGGCTCAATTCTTGCCCATTCAATGGAGAAACGGTAGGCATTTAATCCCGCTTCCGCCATCAGACGGATATCCTCCGCATAGCGGTTATAGTGATCTACTGCATCGCCACTTGGCTCTAAGAAGTCGGTATGTACCATGTGTTCCTGTGTCCAGTAATCACTGTGGATGTTATTTCCTTCTACTTGATGAGCGGCGGTAGCAGCACCAATTAAAAAGCTTTGTTTTGGAATCATGGGAAAATCCTCCTTTTTGAGTTCCGTAGCAGCCTTTCTAATTTTGTGTCTTTCAGGCAGCTACAGTTTGGTTTTTAGTATTTTTAACAGCATTTCGGTGTAAATCCTCAAAGCTTGCAGTTATTATTGCATAAAAAAATAAAACATAGAGAGTAAAAATTGTGGAAAGAGTATAAAAACTGATATGATTTTTAAATGGAAATGAATTTTTATATAAAACCATTATTTTTTATATTTTCTTTCGGCAAAACAAGAGGATATAATCAAAATACCAAAAGGAAGTAAGTTTTCCTGTACCTAACAACAAGATGGAAGGAGACAACATTATGTCCAAAAAACTCACAGCCAGCGAAATCGACGGTGTTCAGTACCGCCGCGCAAAGCTCTGGCAAATTATCCTGTATGCCTGCAACGGACTTGTAGGCATGAGCGTGTACTCCCTGATTAATCTTGCAAGCTACAGTGCAAGCATCGGGTATGGCATTACAACGATTGCTATTGGATATATACTGACCTGTACCCGGATTTTGGACGGTATTACAGATCCAATGCTTGCTTTTATTTACGACAGAGTTAATACGAAATTTGGTAAGCTCCGCGTGCTGCTTGTGGCGGGTTTTCTGATTGAGGCACTTGGTCTGCTGTGTATGTTTACTCTGTTTTCAAGCAAAGGGTTCGGATGGGTTATGTTTACCGTCTTTTATGTTGTGTATATTATCGGTTATACGATTACAAATATGACCGCACAGACAATTCCCGCAATTATGTCCAATGACCCAAAACAGCGTCCGATGATTGGTGTCTGGACAACTGCTTTCAACTATCTTGTGCCAATGATTATGATGATGCTGTTAAATATGGTGCTGCTTCCGATGTTTGGAGGAGAGTACAATCAGCCGTTTCTGACAGCAGCCTGCATCTGCTGCCTTGTGATGGCAGCCGTAGGAACGATACTTGTCTGCATTGGCATATCTGAATTTGATAAGCCGGAATATTTTACGAATATAAAGAAAAAAGAGAAGTTAAAGCCAAAGGATATGTTGGATGTTTTGGTTCATAACCGTCCTTTGCAATGTTACATAGCTTCTAATGCCTCTGACAAAATTGCACAGCAAACAGCAAGCCAGTCTGTTATTACTACTTTATTGTTTGGTATTGTCATAGGAAACATGGGGATTTCCACGATGCTTATGGTAGTCAGTATGATTCCGTCCATTTTATTTGCTGCCTTGGGCGCAAAATACGCGGGCAAGCATGGCAGCAGAAAAGCGATTGTCACATGGACATGGATCAGTATGGCGATTTCCATTATTACACTTTTGTTCTTTGTGGTCATCGATCCAAAACAGATTGCGGTTATGATGAGCCCGGCAATGATTCTCTATGTTCTGCTGACGCTTGCACAGAATGGTTCTAATATGTGTATTACGACTGCTAATACTTCCTTTATGGCAGATACGATTGACTATGAATTAGACCGTAGCGGAAGATATGTCCCTGCCGTTGTTACCGGCACTTACAGTCTGGTTGACAAGATTATTACAGCATTCAGTGCGACTGTGGCTGCCGGTGCGGTTGCACTTCTTGGCTATACAACGACAATGCCGCAGCCGGGTGACACTTGTACGACCGCTGTGTTCTGGGTGACGATGGCGGTGAAATTTGGTTTGCCGATTATCGGATGGCTTTGTACCTTGGTTGCGATGAAATTCTGTAAGCTGACAAAGGAAGAAATGGTAAATGTACAAAAACGAATTGCTGATGAAAAGGAAAAAGCGCGTCATGAGGTGATTATGGAGCACATGAGGTAACCTGACTAGCGCTGTTCCCTAAACTCAATTGGAGTACATCCGACAAGCTCGGAGAACACTCTGCTGAAATAATTCCGGCTGCTGAAACAGAGCCGTTCGGAAAGCTCTTGGACAGAAATACTGCTGCCGCGCAAAAGGATTTTGGCACGCTGGATTTTGGCATGTTTTACATAATCATTTAAACTGTATCCGGTTTCTTCTTTGAATTTGTGGGTCAGGTAATATTCCGTATAGCCTACAAAAGCAGCCAGGTCTTTTGCGCGTATTTTTTCTTCTAAGTGCAGTTCAATATAATCCCTGCACTGGGCAATCGGAGCAGAAAGCTTTGGGTTTTTCTTTGTCTTATGTACACGGCGAATAAAATCGTCATACATCAGAGTAGGGACTGCGCGGATTTCATCATAGGTATGAGCGTTTTCAGCAGACTGGATGTAGGCATCTCCAAGGGAATATGCTTCTTCTGGAGAGAGACCGCCTTCTATCGCAGCGCGGCAGACAATCGAAGTAAAGACAATTACGGAGGTTTTTGCCTGACGCAAGGGATCATTCCCATGTACAGGAACACCGTTGCTGATGAGCAGGGAGTCGCTTAATACGGTTTTATAGCCCAGGTCGCCGGTCCGGACCATATCAAGTAAAGCCCGCTCAGACATCCATACCCTATGCCTGTCGCGTTTTGCGTCAGAAGGGGCAGCGTCCGAAAAGGACTGCTGGATTGTGGTATCGCTGGCATTCAGCTTTTCTCCGGTAAGGCAATAGTGGAGCATCAACAGATAGCGGGTAAAAAGGATATTCTGGACAACCGGAATTCCTTCATAGGCATTCAAAAGCCGACGTTTCCATGCAAGACTGATTTTTTCATCGGCATAGTGCCGGAAGCCGTTTTCAATATCCTGAAGAGAGACATTATGGGAAAAGACAGGACCCATGACATACATTTTTTGAAGTTTTCCTTTTTGGAAGATAAAATCAATGCCCCAAATCAGTCCCAAAGATGTCCCAACAGCCTGTGGCTGCGCACCGCTTTGTCCAAGCTGCAACGCACGTTCTCTGCAGCCAAGGAATGAAAAGGCAGAGTGAAATAACCCTTCCTCCGGACAGTTGGAATGGATCAGATTGCCTTCATTGTCATAGCACCAGAGATAAATATTGCTGCCGCAGCAGAGCAGATCTTCAAAAAGAGCGAGGTTTTGTTCTATATCCATAGTCGATGTCTCCTTTGCTATAACTTAGTATAACATTGTCGGAAGACAAGCGCAATGAAAACAATAACCGTCTGTGCAGATGCAGAACTTAAGATTAGGAGAACAAATATGAGAACTATACTTTCATTAAACCAAAACTGGACATTTTACCAGAAAGAACAGAGCAGCAGGGTGACGCTGCCTCATACATGGAATGCCATAGATGGGCAGGATGGCGGAAACGATTATTTCCGTGGGACCTGCCGCTATGTACGTACGTTTCCAAAACCATCTATGAAGGAAGGGAGCTGTGTATTTTTAGAGGTCAAAGGCGCTGCAATGTCAGCGGAAGTAAGCTTAAATGGAGAAAAGATTGCTTTTCATCAGGGAGGATATTCTGCATTTCGTGTTGATTTGACGAATTATTTAAAAGAACAGAATGAATTGAGCATTTCTGTGGATAATGGCGATAACGATGTGGTCTACCCACAGAAGGCGGATTTTACATTTTATGGTGGTCTGTATCGGGATGTCAATCTGATTGTGGTGCCAAAAGAGCATTTTGACCTTTCTTATTGCGGTTCTGCTGGTATAAAAGTCACTCCGATTGTGGATTTAGAGAAAAAGTCTGCAAGGGTAGTGGTAGAAACATGGCAGGTAGGGGAAGGGGCTGTGACAGTAACGGTGGACGGACAAAGCTGTACGGTAATGCCGGAACATGGCCATGCTGCTGCAGAATTTGAACTTGCAGAGGTTCATTTATGGGATGGGATAGAAGACCCATACTTGTATACTGCTACGGCATTGCTTGAAAGCGGAGATGAGGTTTCTGCTAAATTTGGGTGCCGCTCTTTTGAGATTTCTGCAGAGAAAGGGTTTCTGCTAAATGGAAGATGTTATCCGTTACGCGGAGTCAGCCGTCATCAGGATGTGAAGGGGCTTGGCAATGCATTGGCAATGGAACAGCACAAAAAGGATATGGAAATTGTGAAAGAGCTTGGTGCGAATACGCTGCGTCTTGCACATTATCAACATGCGGATGAGTTTTATGATTTATGCGATGAAAACGGCATTGTGGTTTGGGCAGAGATTCCTTATATTACAATGCATATGAAAAACGGAAGGGAAAATACGCTGCATCAGATGGAAGAACTGATTGCTCAATGTTATAACCATCCGTCAATTGCGGTTTGGGGACTGAGCAATGAGATTACGGCTGCCAGCGCCGTAAATGAAGATTTGCTGGAGAACCACCGCCTTTTAAATGAATTGTGCCATCACATGGACGCGACTCGTCCTACAACAATGGCAAACGTATTTATGCTGGAAACAGACAGCCAAATGTTAGATATTCCGGATGTGAACAGCTATAACCTGTACTTTGGGTGGTATCTTGGAGAACTCGGACAAAATGAGGAATTTTTTGATGAGTATCACAAGAAGTATCCACATCGTCCTATTGGATTCAGTGAGTATGGTGCAGATGCCAATCCGCAGTTTCAGAGCAGCAAGCCGGAAAAAGGTGACTATACGGAATCCTATCAGGCCATCTATCATGAGCACATGCTTGAAATGATAGAAAACCGTCCTTGGCTATGGGCAACACATGTATGGAACCTCTTTGATTTTGCTGCTGACGGCCGTGATGAGGGCGGCAAACACGGAGAAAACCAGAAAGGATTGGTTACATTTGACAGGCAGACAAAAAAAGATGCATTTTATCTTTATAAGGCAGCTTGGAGGAAAGAGCCAATGGTACATCTATGCGGCAGCAGGTATGTAGACAGAGCGGAAGATATAACAGAAATCAAGGTCTATTCCAATGCAGATGAGGTAACTTTATATGTGGACGGCAAGCTGTTTGAGACAAAACAGGCACATAGGGTATTTTGTTTTCAGGTGCCGCTTTCCGGAGAACATATAATAGAAGCAAGGGCACAAGTGTCTGCAGGGAAAGACGTGGTCTCCGATACGATAACTGTGCGTAAGGTAGCAGAGCCAAATACAGAGTACATATTTGTAAAGAAAGAAACAGTTGTCAACTGGTTTGACGCGGACAGCTTTGACCCGGATTGCTTTTCTGTTTCTGACACACTTGCAGATTTGCGTGCAAACAAAGAAGCAGGTGCAATTGTAGAGCAGATGATGGCAAAGGGAGCAGCATCCAGGGGTGATGTGGCGGATGCGGTGAAAGACAATCCAAACCTGCAGAGAATGATGGGGCGCATGACTTTAATCAGTTTGTTAAAACAGGCAGGCAATATTGATGAAGAAAGCATTAAACAACTGAACCGTGTGCTGCAAGGCATTAAGAAGGCGGAGGAAGAAGTATGGCAATAAAGGCAGTACAGCAGTTTATGCTTGGAACTGTGATGAACAAGGAAACACAGGCGGCGGAAACGATGCAGAAGATGAAAGACGCTGGTTATAATGGGATTGAGCTGTGCGGCTTTATGATTCATCCAAGCGCTTTTCTTGTAAAGTTGATGACAAAAGCGGCAGGGATGCCGGTAGGAAACGGAGGCAAACTGGACTGGAGGCGATTGGTTACAGAAAGCGGATTGAAGGTTGTCTCCATCCATCAGGACCTTGGAAGTATTGAAAGGGAGCCTGAAAAAGTAGCAGAAGAGGCGAAAGGCTTTGGGACAGACAATATTGTTGTGACCGGAATGTATCGCTTTTCCTATGGAGATGCAAAAGAAGTAAAGAAGCTTGCCGAACGGCTGAATCAGGCAGGCAAAACTCTTAAGACAGAGGGAATCCATCTGCTCTACCATAACCACAATTGTGAGTTTTTGCGTCTTACTCCGGAGAAGAGCAGCTATCAGCTGCTAATGGAGGAGACAGACCCTGACTTTGTAAATTTTGAATTTGACAGCTATTGGTGTGCCGAATGTGGGGAAAATCCTTTGGAAGTGATGGAGGCACTTGGCAACCGGATGAAACTCTGGCATATCAACGACAGAGGAACGAGGCAGACAGGGCCTTGCATGACCCCGATATTAAAAAGCGACAGTATGGAGCTGGGAACCGGCACAATGCCGCTTGTTGCTCTTTCCGAACAAGCAAAGGCAGCCGGAATTGAAGCAGTTATTCTGGAAAGCCACCGGAACTGGATAGATAAAAGTCCGGTTAAGAGTCTGGAGCGAAGTGCAGAATTTTTAAGAACTTACTGGTAGGAGATTTTTGGAACTAAAAAACATATTAAAACTAGGGGTGCTACATGATGTATCATCAATTAAAACAGCAGTTTATCTATGCAGGCCATCCTTACGTGGAGGGTGCGGTGGATGTATTCCGCCAGAGTATACAGGCAGCAGGAGCAAGGAAAGCGACGCTTTGTATTACTGCCCTTGGAGTTTATGAGGCAGAACTAAATGGGAAAAAGGTCGGTGACATCCTGTTTGCGCCGGGCTACACATATTATCCGCGTCAGCTTCAGGTACAGTGTTATGATGTGACAGAATTGCTTTGTAAACAGGAAAATGAATTGATTGTCTATCTTGGTCAGGGATGGTATTGTGGGCGCTATACGTTTGATAATAAATGTCAGATTTACGGAGAGCAGTCCGCGGTGGCATGGATGCTGACCATAGAAAGAGCAGAAGGGACTGTTATCTATACAAGCCGTGACAATACGGTAGAACTGTTAAACAGTCCTTATGAGTATGCGGGTCTTTACGATGGGGAGATTTACCATGCAGACGGCAGTTTCCTGCAGCCATCAGGTGCGAAGCCGGTGGCTTATGATGGAAAATTGCCGGAGGTATTTGAGGAAGGCATTTTATACACAAAGATGTATGAAGAAGTGAGTGTCAAGTCGGCAACAAAATACGGAGATGTAACGATATTGGACTTTGGGCAGAATTTTGCAGGTTTTGTAGAGATTGACCCGGTTCATATGAAAGGAGAATGTTTAAAACTCCGTCACGGAGAAATCCTGAATGCGGACGGAAGCCTTTATACAACAAATCTTCGAAAGGCTAAAGCAGAAACAGTATACTATAAAGGAACAGAAACAAAGAGATACCGCCCACGTTTCACATTTATGGGCTTCCGATATGTAGAGCTTTCCGGAACGGAATATGAAGAAGGGCTGCTTTGTGGACGTGTGATTCACAGTGAGATGGAGCGCACAGGCTATTTTCACTGCGCAAACAAGAAAATAGAGCAGCTTTATAACAATCAGGTTTGGGGACAGCGGAGCAACTATCTGGAAGTTCCAACGGACTGTCCGCAGCGTGATGAGAGAATGGGATATACTGGGGATGGACATGTATTTGCATGTACCGGCAGCTATAATTATGATACAGAAAGGTTTCTTGCGAAATTTCTAAAGGATATTCGTTATACGCAGATGGACAACAAAGAGGGGTATGTTGCTCCGGTCGTGCCTGCGCGTGGTCCGGAGGGCGTAGGTTTTATGAGCATGCTGGGCTGGGGAAATGCGGTGACAATTCTCCCAAGGCTGCTTTGGCAGCAGTATGGAACAACAAAATATTTAAAAGAGCAGTATGACAGCATGAAGGCCCATGTGGAATGCGAAATCCGCCATATGGGGAAAGGGCTGATGGGAAAAAAGGAACTCTGGGTCAGCCCAAGCCTTGGGGACTGGTTATCTCCCGGCAAGGATGTGAAATATATGGCGATGCACAACGGACCGGTGTCGAATGCTTTTATCGTGAATGATCTGCGGATTATGGCAGAAACGGCAGCATTGCTTGGAAAAGAAGAAGACAGGAAGCGCTATCAGGTGCAGCTTGAAAAGACGACAGCCGCTTATCTGAAAGCTTTTGTCAAAAAAGATGGAAAGATGAAGGATGACTATCAAGGTGCGTATATTATGGCCCTTCAGATGGTGATTCCGGAAGGAGAGCTGTGGGAAGCATGCTTTCAGAAGCTTGTAGAAAAACTTCGTGCCGAGGGGATGCAGACCGGTTTTTTTGCAACAGAGCATCTGCTGCCGCTGCTTGCAGAGCACGGACAGACAGAGCTTGCATTTGACCTGCTTTTCAATGAGCAATGTCCAGGATGGCTCTATCAGGTAAACTGTGGAGCGACGACAACATGGGAGCGCTGGGATGCATTACGTCCGGATGGTACAGTCAATGAAAGCAAAATGAGCAATGACAATATGGTGTCGTTCAACCATTATTCGTTTGGCAGTGTGGGTGAGTTTTATTATCGTTATATTTTAGGAATTCAGCCGCTTGCATCTGGCTATCAGAAAATCGGCCTGCGTCCATTTGTTGATAAGCGGATTGGCTCAGCAGAAGGTATTTATAAGAGCCGCGTGGGAGAGATTAAGATGGCATGGAAGATGGAAGGAGAAAGGGTCTCCATACACATTGTAACCCCTGCTGATACGGTACTTACACTGCCGGATGGCAGTACCCACGAACTTAGTGCGGGAGAGTATGCATTTGAGGTAAAACAGAAATAAGTTCAGTACTGCAACCGGCACAGACAGGATGTTAGCTGTAAAATAGCGACAGCAGGACAAAGAACATGCTGGGAATTGTATGAAAGAATAAGAGGAATTTAAACAGAGGGTTTCGGTAGCGTCGATGTACAGATGGCAAGCTTCATATAAGCAACCGGAACCCTCTGCTCATGTTTAGAATAGAAATGCTGACTTAATCCGTGATTTCTTAGTAGTTTTCTGCATGGATCTCAAAATATGCCTGAGGATGTGCACAGACAGGGCAAATCTCCGGAGCCTTTTCTCCTACAATGATATGGCCGCAGTTCCGGCATTCCCAAACCTTGACTTCGCTCTTTTTGAAAACCTCTTGGAGTTCTACGTTTCGTAACAGGGCGCGGTAACGCTCTTCATGGTGTTTTTCGATAGCTGCTACCATACGGAATTTTTCAGCCAGTTCAGGGAAACCTTCTTTTTCTGCGGTCTCAGCAAAGCCGACGTACATATCGGTCCACTCATGGTTTTCGCCATTCGCTGCGGCACCCAGATTTTCAGCAGTGGAGCCAATGCCTTCCAGTTCTTTTAACCACATCTTGGCGTGTTCCTTTTCATTGTCAGCGGTCTTAAGGAAGAGGGCTGCAATTTGTTCAAAGCCTTCTTTTTTAGCCTTGGAAGCGAAATATGTATACTTGTTCCGTGCTTGGGATTCTCCGGAAAATGCCGCTTCTAAGTTTTTTTCTGTTTGTGTACCAGCGTACTTGCTCATAATAGTGTTCTCCTTTTTACTGTTTATTCACATTAGCGTTAGCGTACACCGATGCTGCTAACGCTATAGTATTACCTTTTCAAAGTCAGATGCAGGATGTTTGCACAGCGGACAGATAAAATCTGCCGGAAGCTCTTCGCCTTCATGGAGATAGCCGCATACTGTACAGCGCCAAGCCGTCTTTCCGGCAGAAGCAGTTTTCTCTGGTTTTGGCTTAATAGAGGACTGATAGTAAGCATAGGTTGCAGAAGGCACGTCAGAAAGAACCTCCATGTTCTCTGCGGAGGCAATGAACATAGTATGGCTTCCCAAGTCGATAGACTGCTTTACCGCAGCGCTGATATAGCCGTTTGTCCCTGCCGTAATATAGTACAGGCCATTGGCGGAACGTTTGCAGTCTGCATAGCCGAGAAATTTATCCGTGTCTCTGCCGGATTGAAAGCCGAAATGCCGGAATGTCTCAAAGAGGGCTTCCTCGCTCAGAATGGATATGTTGAATATTCCGCTCTGCTTTATCAGTTCATGTGTAAAATTGGATTTGTTGACAGTGATGCCAATCTGGTTAGGTTCGCTGGTCACCTGCCCTGCCGTGTTGATAATGCAGCCGCTTTCTTTCCCCTCAAAAGCAGAAGTAAGGACGAATAAGCCGTAAGTCAGTCGGTACATTGTTTTTATATCCATGCTGCCTCCTCAAAATAGAGTGTTATATGACCTAGGGTCATTTTATCTGTATCGGGCTTGTTTGTCAAGTTTGTTGCATAGCGTCGGTGTACAGACGCTATGGACTTTATATACGGAGAATGATATAATGGCTTAAAATGCTGTCTGGCTGTATTCATTTGACGAGAGTATATTCTTTCAAAAGGCAGCATCTGCAGACGGAAAAAGGATAAAACAGTAATGAAAAAAAGACACAGAAAATTTTCAGGAAAAGCTTTGGCGCTTCTGCTGGCAGTTTTCTCTATGGTGTTTTTGCTTGCAACTTACAAGCAATCAGATAATGAGACAAAAGATACCAGTAAAACACAGAACGGTGCTAGTACTGAGACAAAGGCGGATGGGGCAGATATTGCTTCTCTGTTTTATGAGATACCAGAGTACAGTGGGATGCCTTATGTGGAAGTCAACGGAAACATGCCGCTTTTTGCGGAGTCGGAGTTGGTAACGGAGGCATTTGAACGTTATAGTCCTTTGGATTCTCTTGGAAGATGCGGAACTGCATATGCAAATATCTGCAAAGAACTTATGCCGACACAGGAGAGAGGAACTATTGGTTCTGTAAAACCATCAGGCTGGCATACGGTCAAATATGATATTGTAGACGGAAAATATCTGTATCATAGATGCCATTTAATCGGCTATCAGCTGGCAGGGGAAAATGCCAATGTGCAGAATCTGATAACCGGAACGAGTTACCTCAATATTGATGGTATGCTTCCGTTTGAAAACATGGTTGCAGACTATGTAAAAGAAACAGGAAACCATGTCCTTTACCGGGTAACGCCCATGTTTGAAGGAGAAAACCTGCTTGCTGCAGGAGTCTTTCTGGAAGCAGAATCGGTAGAGGACGGCGGGGAGGGCATTTTGTTCTTTGTGTTTTGCTATAATGTCCAGCCGGGTGTGTCAATCGACTATGCTATGGGTGAAAGCAGCCTGGCTCCAGCACCTTCCGGCACCAATGCCGCGGAAGAAGACAAAAAAGAAGCAGAGATTACATATGTCCTGAATAAAAATACAAAAAAGTTTCATTTTCCAAGCTGCACATCGGCAAAGAAAATTGCGGCTTATAATAAAGAAGAGGTTGAGTGGAACAGAAAGGAATGCATTGCAAACGGATATGAACCATGCGGAAACTGTAAACCGTGAATGGGTGATGTTTAGGCGAAGCACTCTTTTGCCCCAGACATCAGCAGCGGAAAGAATCATGTTGCAAAAACTGTGAAAATCGGCTATAATACCATCAGCAGAGATAAGGCAGTATTTGGCTGGCGGAATTGATGGAATTGGCAGACATGCAGGATTTAGGTTCCTGTGGGTAACACCGTATGGGTTCGAGTCCCATATTCCGCATTTATATGATAAAGATAAGGGCTGGAGGCTCCTTAAAGAGCTTTCAGCCCAACTGTTATCCTTCTGTTTTTATTTAGAATCGTTAGCATAGAAAAGAGGTAAGAGAAAATGAAAAAGAACTTTATTTTTTGTCATGAAAGCCAAAGAATTACAAAGCGTGTCCTTTGCTGTTTAACAATGCTTCTTGTGATAGGACTGGCGGGATGTTCTGGGAAAAAAGTGTCAATGGAGCCTTCCGGTGGCTATAAAGACGATGGGCAGGAGAAAGAGGAAGGCCTTAGCCTGTTAAAGTCTTTTGAGGCAGAATGTCTGGATGGAAGCACATTTACACAGGATAACCTTGCAGAAAAGGATGTGACGGTAATCAATTTCTGGTCCCTGACCTGCGGCCCATGTATTAGGGAAATGCCGGAGATTGCAGAATTTGAAAAGTCATTACCGGATAATGTGCAGCTGATTACGGTCTGCCTTGATGGAGCAGATGCAGCGGACATTGTAAAGGATGTTTTGGAAGAGGCAGGATATGAGGGCATTACGCTGCTTAACGGAGACGGAGATTTTATAATGACATGCAGTGCTATCATGTATACGCCTACTACGGTTTTGGTGGATTCTGAGGGGACAATGCTTGGCGGTGCGATTATCGGAGGCAGGGACAATCTGGAAGAGGTCTATCTGGAAGCCATCAACAGTGCCTTGAAAGAGATGGGAAAAGAGGAGATTGGCAATGAGGAAAACTAGACAAGAACTGCCAATCCTTGTACTGCGTTTTTGCGTGCTTATAGTTTCTGTCTTTTTTATCTTGGCAGGACTTATAAAAAAAGAACACCTTGAAGTGATGCAGAAGGCGGTGAAAATATGTTTGGAATGCATCGGAATCGGATAGAGAAAGGAAGGCAGGAGAAAAAGAGGCTGTCATTTCAGCGGATTTGCCAGCTTTCTTTTGCTGTGCTGATAAACGGCTATGCGGCGGGATTCCGGCACGGAAAAATATTTACCGGAAGCAGTAAGGCATTGTGTGTTCCGGTATTAAACTGTTATTCTTGTCCGGGAGCACTTGGGGCATGTCCGATTGGCTCTTTGCAGGCTGCGTTTGGTGGGCGCAGGCCCCATGTTCCGTTTTATGTGCTTGGAATGCTGATGCTGTTTGGGATTCTGCTGGGGCGTGCAGTATGTGGGCTTTTGTGTCCGTTTGGGCTGGTACAGGATTTGCTGCATAAGATTCCTGTTCCCAAAATAAAAGTACCAAAAAAAGCTGACCGCTTTGCACGCTACATAAAGTATGGGATTCTGCTTGTGATGGTAATAGCTCTTCCTCTGTTTGTGGCTATAAAAGCAGGCTTTGCTGCGCCGTATTTTTGCAAATATCTCTGTCCTGCAGGGACGCTTGGCGGTGGGATTCCGCTTATGCTTGCAAATGAAGGACTAAGAGCGGCGGCAGGACTGCTGTTTGACTGGAAAGTATTTGTTCTGGCAGTGATTTTAGTAGCTTCTATAGTGATTCATCGCCCATTTTGCAGATACCTTTGCCCATTAGGGGCATTTTATTCCTTATTCCAGCGTTTCAGCTTTTATCAGTTTCACCTCAATGAGGAGAAATGTGTGGATTGCAAGCAATGTGAGCGCTCTTGCCCTATGGCAGTGGAAGTAACAAAAAATATCAACAGTCCGGAGTGCATCCGATGCGGAAAATGCAAGTCGGTCTGCCCTGTACATGCTATTTCCTCCGGTTTTGTGTGCAAAGGAAAGAAGGAGGAACAAGAAGAACTTCGGCAACAGTGACACCTTGCTCGCTTTGGAATATAATATAGAAACCAATGTAGCGTCGATGAGCGTTAGAGGAACCTATGGAAATCTATGTGGTAAAACGAGGCGATACGATAGATGCGATTGCATCGGCGTATCAGGTAGATGTTTCTCTTCTTATTTATGATAATCAGCTGGTTTATCCATACGAACTGGCAGTCGGACAGGCGCTGCTTATTGCAAATGGGCAGCGAGAGAGGACAAGAACGATACAGAGCAACGGCTATGCATATACATTTATCAGCAGATGGACTTTGGAAAATACGCTGCCGTTTCTTTCAGAGGTATCTGTTTTTTCTTATGGCTTTACGGAAGATGGGGAACTTGTGGAGCCGCCCAGAGATGACAGCTGGATGACTCAGATGGCATGGCAGAATGGAACCCGACCTATTCTCACATTGACTCCTCTTTCAAAATCAGGGAATTTTGACAATGGATTGATTAGTGCGATTGTCAGGAATCCATCAGGTCAGGCTGCTTTGATTGACAGCCTTTTAGTCGTTATGGATGAGAAGTCATATGGCGGAATGAATATAGACTTTGAGTATGTTAGGGCAGAGGACAGGGAACTGTTTACAGAGTTTGTCCGGACTTGCACGGAAAGAATGCATGCTGCAGGTTATCCGGTATCGGTAGCTCTTGCGCCGAAAACTTCTGCAACTCAGCAGGGAACGTTGTATGAAGGAATAGATTACCGAGCTTTAGGGGAGATCGCAGACCATGTTTTTGTAATGACATATGAGTGGGGTTATACATATGGGCCGCCGATGGCAGTAGCGCCGCTCCATATGGTAAGAAGGGTGATTGAATATGCGGTTTCGGAAATTGCACCGGAAAAAATCAGCATGGGAATACCCAATTATGGATATGACTGGCCGCTCCCTTATGTCAGAGGAACTACAAAGGCGAGGAGCATTGGCAATATTGAGGCGGTGCGCATTGCGATTGAACAAGGAGCTGAAATTCAGTTTGATGAACTTGCACAATCTCCTTATTTTCATTATGAAAATGCAGGTATCTGGCATGAAGTCTGGTTTGAAGATGTGCGCAGCCTTCAGGGAAAGTTTGATTTGATCAAAGAATTTGGGCTTCGTGGAGCAGGATATTGGCAGCTGATGCAGTGGTTTCGCGCAAACTGGCTGCTGCTGGAGGATAATTTCTATATAGATTCGGGTATCAAAGCCCCTTTTTGACACCCGAATCCCATATATAAAGTCTTAAAAAGGAGAAA
>CAJTZB010000006.1 GCA_910583815.1 uncultured Lachnospiraceae bacterium | reverse complement strand
GATAGAAGTAGAAAACCTTTGCAAGGACTACCTTGTCAAAGGCGCCAAGGAGGGGCTTCATGTCGTAATAGACATCCTGCCGACATTGATTGGCCTAATGATGGGAGTCGGCATTCTGCGTGCCTCCGGAGCGCTTGACTATGTAGCTGCATTTTTGAAGCCGCTTGCCGAATGGATTCATTTTCCAGCAGAGCTGATTCCTGTCACAATAATCAAAATGTTTTCTTCCTCAGCAGCAACCGGTCTGGTGCTTGATATTTTTGAAACCTATGGGCCGGATTCCTTGATAGGGAATATCGTTTCTGTCCTTTGCTCCTGCACGGAAACCATCTTTTATACAATGAGCGTGTATTTTCTGGCAGCACATGTGAAAAAGACAAGGTGGACACTGACAGGATGCCTTCTTGCAACACTGGCTGGGATTGTGGCAAGTGCGGTGCTTGGAGGGATGATGTAGATGCATTGATTTTGCAGATAATATTTGAATACCAAAAATTAGGAATAATATTACATCGTCATTTGCAGGGCTTTATTTGCCCTCTGTTACCGGCTACGTACATTGAATTTCTAAGCATTCTGAATATTATTACTGAGATATAAACGCAATCGGTCTTAACGCGCCATCCGTGGCGCGGGCAGACCTTTTTCGGACTTCCTGTCCGAAAATTGCTGTTCTGTGACAGAATACTAAGAAATTCTAATGTCCTCCGCCAAAAACTACTGCCAAATAAAGCCCTGCAAATTGACGGTTGTAAATGATTTTGCAGATTTAAAGGTAAACCAAACGATTGCGGTGCTGTGATTTTACCCTTGCAAAGAGCAATTAGGCAGATTTTGAAGATTTTTTGAGCATGCCTATCTGCCACATACGCACTGTCTGAGCAGCGGAACGCTGCGAGTTTGCGTATGGGCAGATTAATCAGGCTGCGGAATAAAATCAAAAAATCAACGTGCTTTTGCAAGGGTAAAACATCAGCACGCAATGTTTGCTTTATGCATTACTCGCAAAATCAATTCTCCAAGTACCCGATTTTAGCACAGTTTTTACTCTTCCACTGGTGCAAGCAGGAAATCGTCCAGATTGCCCCATGCGCCACTGCTGCAGCGGACGCGGATACCAATGGTAATCGTGCCGTCTGTTGTCGTGATGCCTTCAATTTTTGGAGTCTTAAATTCCCTCCAGGAGCTGATGCTGGTCGGCATTTCATAAGTTTTACCGTCTGCAATCGCGTAAATCACAATCTCTTGTGTAGAAGCATCACCACCATGAATGGTCATGCTGTAATTATAAGTACCGGCGGTAAGGTCAGAGACGGTCTGTTTGACAATGAATTCGACACTATTTGTCGAATAAAAGTGCAGAGAGCATGTGCCGGAGGCTGCATCAGACACTTTTTCTGTGACAAAAAGTTCCGTTGTCTTATTGTCTACATTCGTAATATTCCACATCGACAAATCAGAAAGTTCAAATCCCGGATTTTCAATGTAATTCTTTTCTACAATGTCAAGCTGGCAGACTGTCTGCATTGCAGAACCGTTGCTTTCTGCCGTTCCAGGAATTAAATAGGTTGCGACTCCCTGAAAAGAAATATTTGAAAGATCAATAGCACTTGTGTCCCATGTAACCGGAACTTCCATCGTGGAACCGTCATTAAAAATGGCTTGTACGGTTTCAGGCAGTGTAACAGGGTCTTTTAGACGGACAGTGACCACAGGCTTGTTGATGGCATCGAGGCGCAGGTCGGTTGACGCACCTTCTTTTAAGTAGCGGAATACGCTCAAAGAAGCAAGAGGGTGTCCGGTGACGTCAAACATAGCCTGATTGTCCCAGGAAGAGCCGCCATAATACTTTCCGGCGTCATTCGGGTCATAGCTTCCGGCATAGCTGGAGGCCCATCCGGAACCATATTTTTCCCAGAGTACGGAACGTTCTTCATAAGAGGAGCCGGGAACTGGAATCCAGGCAGGCTCCCAGTAGACAACACCAATGCCGGCTTCCCCACAGGCGGTTACGGCAGCAGCCGTGTCGCGTACGGAAGTCGCCTGCCCTTGAACAGTGACAGGGTAACGGAAGTCGCAGACAGATTCTGCAGAAACGGAATTTCCGGAATTATCCCCATCTTCATAAGTATAAGCATAGGAAGTTTCACCAACCATGACTTTTTTGCCATAGTCCGTGGAAATTTTTGTTAGGATAGAAGTCAGGTTTTCTAATGTTCCATGCCAATATGGATAATAAGAACTCATAAATACATCATAATCTACAGAATACTGCTTTAAGTAGTCGGCATACTTTATATATTGCTCCGGATTTTCAGGGTTTGCAAAATGGACTGCCGTCATAATGCTGGTTTTGTGCTTTTTGGCTGTTTCCCGGACAGCTTTTGCGCCGGCATTCATCAGCTTTGCGATGAAATTCCATTGGCGTTCCCCCGAAAGTTTGCCGTTTGTCTCGTTGCCAAGCTGCACCATAATAATATTGATGCCTTCATTCAACAGCTCATTCATGGAATCCTTTGTAAATTTGTACAAGGCATCTGTTTTATCATTGATGTCCATGCCCTGCCATGCTTTTGGCGCCATCTGCTTGCTTGGGTCTGCCCAAAAGTCGGAATAGTGGAAGTCGATAATGACATTTAAGCCATATTTTGTAGCACGGATACCAAGTTCCTTTGCGGTTTCTAAATCATTTCCGCCTCCCCCATAGGAATTTCCGTCTGCATCAAACGGATCATTCCAGACACGGATGCGGACGGTTGTTACGCCGCTTTCTGCAAGTGTTTTCATAATATCCTGCCTGGTGCCGTCTTCATTGTAATAGACAACGCCGCTTTTTTCTTCAGCAAGGGCGCTGGAGACATCCACACCAAGAATAAAATCATCATCAATGCCATCCACTTTTTCTACAAAAATTTGTGCGGGACGTTCAAGAGGAGCGGTTTCCTCCACTTCAATTTTTTTTCCGCAGCCTGTCCCGGTAAATAATAGAAAAGAGAAAGCGGCAAGCAGGACAAATCTCTTTGCGAGATACATAATAAAATCCTCCTTTATCATAGAACTGTTCTTTTGTACATGCACATAATGGAATTGTGTTTTTACTGCTCTTGACGGAAGAAATAGTTATTGCTATGATAGACCTGTGTTGAACAACCGATTGCGCAAAGTCATTATATCATTTGCAGTGGGGGGCAGTCAACGAGAATATAGATATGCCTGTCGCAGCAGGAGGCGGTTTAAAAACGTTTTGGAGTGGGGAAAACTACAATGGAAACAAAAAAGAATGTGGAAGAATCCAAAAAAATAACAATTGCTGATGTTGCAGAAGCACTTGGTGTTTCAAAGACAACGGTATCGCGTGCAATTTCTGGAAAAGGGAGAATCGGAGAAGAAACAAGGCGGCGTGTCATGGAATATATCGAGGTCAATGGGTATAAACCCAATGTGATTGCCAAGGGCCTTGCACAATCAAAAACCTATAACATTGCGATGCTTCTGCCGTCAGACTGCGGGTTGGAAGAACTGCCGTTTTTTCAGGACTGCATGGTTGGCGTCTGTGAAACTGCTTCAGAAAGGGAATATGATGTGCTGGTGGTGTATGGGAGCGGCAGACAGACGAAAAAGCTGGAGAGAATTCTATTCAACCATAAAATAGATGGGATACTTCTGACAGGGACATATAAATGGGAGGAAGCAGAAAAACTTATCAAGGAATATGGGATTCCTGCTGTGGCAATAGGAGCCTCTGTGGACGAGACGACAGTTCAGGTTGTGCATGACCATCGGCGTGCCTGCTGTGAACTGACAAAAAATTTGTTGGCTGAAGGAGCGAGGACAATCGGGCTGATTGGAGGAAACAACCTTCATGTAATAACAAAGAGCTGCTATCAGGGATTTTCAGATGCATTCCATGATATGGGTGCTTTATGGAAGCCGGAACTTATTTATTTAGATGTGGAAAGCGCGCAGACAATCGATGGGATTGTGGATGAAATGCTGCAGAAAGGGACAGACTGTATTATATGTATGAATGATATAATATGCGGCCGTGTGCTGCAGCAGCTGCAAAAGGAGCGCATCAAGGTACCAGGGCAGATAAAGGTAGCCTCCTTTTATCAAAGCCTGCTAAAAAAGCATATTCCAAAGGTGACGACACTGGAGTTTGATGCAAAGGCGTTAGGCGTGTCAGCATGTAATATACTGCTGGATATGATAGAAGGGAAACAGGTAAAGAAAAAGAGCGTTTTGCCATACAAAATATGCATAAAAGAAACCACGAAATAAAACGAAAAAAATAGGCATTTATACCATTGACAAAAATGCAAAAACGTGTAAAAGAGGAAGAAAATCAAAACATACGTTCTAAATTTTGTATAGATTGCACAAAATATTTGTAATCAATCATACAAAATGCACATTGACACTGTTAGCAGTTTTTAGTAGACTTAGTATGTAAGAGCAACCGATTGCGCAAGGTTGCGCAACTCGTGCAAAAGCTGAAAGCCAGCCCTTGAAAAGATTTGGCTGTCTATCAGCAAGATTACTACTTATTTTTTACAGAAAAGGAGAGGACATTTTATGAAAAAAAGAATTTTGGCGTTGCTTTTAGTAGCAACAATGGTTCTTGCCCTTGGTGCTTGCGGCAAAAAGGGACCAACTGACACAAACATCACAGTTTGGGTTGCAGACAATGTAGTTGATTTTACAAAAGAGCAGATTGCAAAGTGGCAGGCTTCCAATGAAGACTATGCGGTTTATACTATCAACGTAGAGCCGGTAGGTGAGGGAGATGCAGCCGGCAATATGATTACTGACGTTACTGGCGGCGCAGATATTTTTGCTTTTGCACAGGATCAGTTAGGACGTCTTGTTTCTGCAGGTGCGCTGACTCCTGTAACAGGCGACAATTCCAAGTTTGTTAAGGATTCCAATGGTGAAGGTGCAGTAGCTGCATCCACTATGGGAAACACGCTTTATGCTTATCCTCTGACAGCAGATAACGGTTACTTCTTATACTATGACAAGAGCGTTGTTACAGATGTTTCCACACTGGACAAAGTAATTCAGCAGTGTGAAGCAGCCGGCAAGACCTTTTACTATGATATTCGTTCCGGTTGGTACAATGTAGCTTTCTTCTTTGCAGCAGACTGCAACGTTACTTATGAAACAGATGATAACGGAAATGCTATCAAGTGCAACGTAAACTATGCAAATGACAACGGTGTTGCAGCATTAAAGGCAATCCTTAAGATGGTTCAGTCCCCTTCATTCCAGAACGGTTCTGACATCGGTCAGGCTACAAACATCGGTGCAATTTCTACAGGTACATGGGCAAAGGACGCAGCAGTTGCTCTTTGGGGCGAAGACGGCTATGGATGTTCCAAGCTTCCTACAATCAACTTAAACGGAAAAGAAACCCAGATGAGCGGTTTCGGCGGATATAAGCTGATGGGTGTTAAGCCTCAGGAAGATTCTGCAAAGTTAGAGGCTTGTCACAGCCTTGTGCGTTTCTTAACAGGTGAAGAGTGCCAGACCGCTCGTTTTGAAGCAGTAGGCTGGGGTCCATCTAACTTAAAGGCTCAGGAATCTGACGTAGTAAAGGCAGATAAACATCTTTCCTCTTTGGCAGAGCAGTCAAACTACGTAATTCCTCAGGGCGCATATCCGGGTTCCTACTGGACCGATTGTGAGTCCTTTGGCGATTCCCTTATTGCAGGTGAATACAACAATGCAACAGACGCTCAGTTGTTGGATGCTCTGAAAGCATTGGAAGAAAAGTTTAAAGGTGCTGTCAACGCAGGAGATGCGCAGTAGTTTCTAAACAGCATAATCGCGGGACAGGAGGGCTTTTACCCTCCTGTTTCACTATAAAATCAAAACCTACGCAATCTGGAGGAAGAAAATGAATATTGTAAAAGCAATCAAAAACATTCCTTCCGGCATCGTTAAGAAAGGAAAAGCGGCAGGGAGAGCCATCGCCGGTTTTTGCAAATGGCTGGTTAACGATATTAAGGATATTGGTGTTACATTTAAAAATGGGGATTGGAAAACTCGGGTTTCTTATTTGATTATGGGTTTTGGCCCTCTTATGCGCAGGCAGTACTTAAGAGGCATCATGCTTCTTTTATTCGAGATAGTTTATATATTTTACATGGTCGGATTCGGAGGAAGCTATCTGACGGACTTTGGGACATTAGGAACAAGGGGCAGAGGCTTTAATGAAGACGGTACGGTATATTATGGTGATAACAGCTTCTTAATCCTGCTGTTTGGGCTTATGACCATCTGTTATACACTGATTTTTATATTTGTCTGGAGGGTCAATGTCAGGCAGAACAAAGAGGCACAGATGCTGCTTGCAAAGGGCAAGAAACTCCCGACTTCAGGACAGGATTTCCGTTCGCTTTTTGACAAACACTTTGACAAGACATTGCTCGCACTTCCTGTTACCGGAATTGCTGTTTTTACGGCACTTCCGATTCTTTTCATGATTTGCGTTGCATTTACGAATTATGACTTTGACCATCAGCCTCCAGCAAGACTGTTTACATGGGTCGGTCTGGATAACTTTAAATCGCTTTTATCTTGGGGACAGGGCATTGGCAGCACATTCTTTTCTGTGCTTCTCTGGACTCTTATCTGGGCGTTTTTTGCTACCTTTTTAAACTACTTCCTTGGAATGGGTCTTGCAATGCTGATTAATAAAAAAGGCATTAAGTTCAAGAAGATGTGGAGGACAATTTTTGTCATTACAATTGCCGTTCCTCAGTTTGTTTCTTTGCTTTATGTTTCCAAGCTGTTTGCAGGAGACGGACTGATTAATTCCTATCTGATGCAGTGGGGCTGGATCAGCAAGCCGCTTCCGTTCTGGACGAATGGCACATGGGCAAAAGTTACGATTATTGGAATCAACCTTTGGATCGGCATCCCATACCTGATGCTGATTGCAACCGGACTTTTAATGAATATTCCGGAAGATTTATATGAAAGTGCGCGTATTGACGGTGCAAACAGATTCCAGATGTTCCGCAAAATTACGCTTCCATATATGCTGTTTGTAACAGGCCCATATCTGCTGACAAGCTTTACGGGCAACCTAAATAATTTCAATGTCATTTACCTGCTGAACCAAGGCAGGCCAGGTTCGGATGCACTCGGTGCAAAGGCTGGGACTACCGACCTTCTGATTACATGGCTCTATAAAATGACGGTAAATGATACAAACTATAAGCTGGCAGCAGCAATCGGTATTATGGTATTCATTGTAACAGCGGTAATTTCTCTGGTAGTATACAATGTACTGCCATCCGTAAAAGATGAGGAGGGATTCCAATAATGGCAAAGGAAAAGAAACTGCGCAAACAGCATAAAAAATTGGACCTTACTTTGTCGTACATTTTGCTTACTGTGTTAAGCATTTTCTGGATGCTTCCGTTTATTGGGCTGATTCTGCAGAGCTTTCGTTCTTATGCAACGGAGTATGGCGGCATGGTGGCATATCTGCTTCCAAAGCAGTTTTCGTTAGATAACTATGTGTTCTTATTCCAACCGGAAAACAAGTTTTTAAGATGGTATGGAAATACACTGATTATTGCCAGTGCCTGTGCCATCATACAGACACTAGTCATTCTTTGCGTAAGCTATGTGCTTTCCAGAATGCGTTTTCATGGACGCAAGGCCTTGATGAATATTATTCTGGTACTTGGCATGTTTCCGGGGTTCCTAACAATGATCTGCCTGTATTTCCTGTTAAAGGAAATGGGACTGACTCAAGCAGGTGCAATCCCTGGACTTATTTTAATCAGCTGTGCAAGCTCCGGCATGGGTTACTATGTATGTAAGGGTTTCTTTGATACGATTCCGAAGTCACTTGATGAAGCAGCGAGGATTGACGGTGCAAGCAGGGCGAAAATTTTCGTCCAGATGATTATTCCGCTTTCCAAGCCAATTGTTATTTATACTGCACTTATGGGCTTTCTGGGGCCGTGGTGCGATTATGTATTCGCTTCCTATGTTGCATTCGGTTACAGTGACAGCTACAACGTAGCGGTCGCAATGCAGCGCTGGATTTGGACGAACGACTATCAGGGCTATTTCACAAGGTTCTGTGCAGGCGGCGTCCTGATTGCAGTTCCGGTAACACTTCTGTTTATGGCGCTTCAGAAATACTATGTAGAAGGTGTTACAGGCGGCGCAGTAAAGGGTTAAGCATTATAACAGAAATCTATTTTAGACACCTTAAGGGGCTGTTGCAAAACAGCCTCTTTCCATTAGGAGGGCGTATGAGAAAAACAGGCTGTTTGCTTCTTGTGCTTGTTTTGCTTACCGGATTATGTTCGGGATGTGCAGACGGCAAGATAACAAAAAACAAGATTTCCTATGATTATGAACAAGAACTTCATATTATTGATGATAATTACAGAAATTATTATGAGATATTCGTATATTCTTTTTATGATTCTGATGGGAACGGAATCGGTGATTTGCAAGGTGTAATTCAGAAATTGGATTATGTAGAGTATATGGGATTCAATGGAATCTGGCTGATGCCAATTATGCAAAGCAATACTTATCACAAATATGATGTCCTTGATTATAAAAGCATTGACCGCAGTTATGGCAATATCGAGGATTTTAAGCAGTTGGTAGAAGAGTGCCATAAGCGCGGTATCCGGCTTGTAATTGATATGGTTATTAATCATACAGCATCAGGCCATCCTTGGTTTAAAGAGGCGTGTGATTACCTGAGAGGACTTGAAAAAGGACAGGAGCCGGACCTCACAGAATGCCCATATGTCGGCTATTATAACTTTGCAAAGGAAAAGGTGAACAACACTTACTATCCTGTCTCTGGTCTGCAGGGCTGGTATTATGAAGGCAGTTTCTGGTCAGAGATGCCGGACTTAAACTTAAACAACGAGGAAGTACGAAAAGAACTGGAAGAAGTTGCGGACTTTTGGATAGACCTTGGCGTGGACGGTTTCCGTATGGATGCTGCCGCACATTTTACCGAATATGACAATGGGGCCAACACTGAGGTATTAAAATGGTTCTTTGGATACTGTAAAGAAAAGAATCCGGACTTTTATATGGTATCTGAAGTCTGGGCAGGGCTTTCGTCCATTGCGCAGTACTATGGAAGCCAAAGCCAAAGCATGTTTAACTTTGATGCAGGTCAGGCAGAGGGAATTCTTGCGTCTGTAGCAAAAGGAAGCAAGAAAGCTGTAGATTTGGTAGAGCGCATGCTGACATATCAGACGGAGTTTTCTGCGCAGAATGAGAATTATATCGATGCGCCGTTCCTTACAAACCATGATATGGTCAGGATTTCCAACGCCCTTGCTAATAAAGAAGATAACTTGAAGATGGCAGCAGGACTTTTGATGATGATGAACGGCAATCCGTTTGTTTACTATGGTGAAGAAATCGGCATGGCAAGCAAAGGGACAAAGGATGAGAGCAAGCGTATTGCAATGTTCTGGTCCGAAAAAAATACCGAAGGAATGACAAGAAACCCAAGCGGTGCAGACCTTGGCATTAAATCCGCTTTTGCCGCAGTAGATGAGCAGGAAAAAGACGGCCATTCCCTTTTGAACTACTACAGAAGAGCCATCAGGCTGCGCAATGAAAATCCGGAAATTGCACGCGGCACAATTGCAAAGATAGCATCTCTCTGCAACGGCCATCAGGCAGCCATCACAAAGACATGGGAAGGCAGCACAATTGCAATTATCTATAATACCGCTGCGGAGGATGCAGAAATAAATATCGGAGCAAGCGAACTTGAAGGGATGGAAATCCGTGGCTACCTGACACTGAATGGAGAGAAGATAACGCTCAAAAACGGCATCCTGAAAATGCCGGCAAAATCTATCTGTATTTTGAAGCAGGGAGAGTAGAGGTTAATTTAATAAGAAAACAGAAAGACCACTCGGCATACTTGGCTTAGAGTGGTTTTTCTATGCCTCTCTTTTCAAATACTCCTTCTTTGATAATTTGTTTTTAAGAGGGGGACAATTCCAAAAACAGGATTGCTTTTATTTATGGGAGCTTTTATAATAGAAGACAGTAGCGACCGCGTTGCCATCTGTATACCGACGCTAACAGAATATAATAAGAAGAGAAGGCTGTGTATTTTTAAGAAAATGCCTTATAAAAATAAAAGGAGGCGGCAGGCAATGGGGACAATTTTACGTGCTGCATGCTCAAAATGCGGCTATTATACTGATTTGTTTGTTGGAAGCGGAATGGGGGACTGCAATCCGCAGGCAGCAATTGCAGGCGTGGGCAATGACGCACAGCTTGCTGCCGCATTGAAAGAAAATGCCGGTTTTCAGATAGAGCGCAAGGTAGCAGTCTGCCAAGACTGCCAGAGGCTTGCCGTTGCTGTGAGGGTAGAGTATCAAAAAGAGAATACCCCAAAGCTGACGGCAAAAAATCATTGTGCGGACTGCGGCGGGATATTGGTGCCGGTTGCCCAGGATACCGAAAGTGTTCCTTGCCCGGTCTGTGAGAAACCGGTTTCATTGGTTCCTGTAGGAAATTGGGATTAATAGAACTTCTTTAAAATCAGCGACTGTGTTGACATCTGTGCACCGACGCTATGATTTCAGGAAAACCTCTGAATCAGATTTTAAAAACAGAAATCATACCAAATACAATCAACAATATTCTGAAAAACTATCCGGCCTTTTCCTATTTAAAAGGCTCCAGCATCGGAATTGGATTGGAGTATTTTGGGGGAGCCTCATCCGGTGGAACGACTACCCTGGCCTATGTAAAGGGAGCGGTACAAAGCAGCGGCAGTCCATCCAACAGGACAGATATGATTACCTATACTTTAGGAGTAAATACAGATGTCCTAAAGAACATAACGGACAGAGCAGGACTTGAAGAATTAGAAGCTACCATTGCCCATGAAATGATGCATGCCTTTATGGACGAAGCCATGACTACAGGCATGTTTGGTGTAAAGGAAGATCCTTCTGGAACTTCCTTGATAACAAAAGTAAATAAGTTTCCTGATTGGTTTGTGGAGGGCATTGCACAGACAGCTTCTGGTCCGGGACTGCAGCAAGTCAGTATGGCACAGGCTATTTGGCATGTATGTATTTAGGTTCGGTAATTGCAGGAGGAGGAACGCCTGTAGTGCCGGTGGATGCAGCAACAATTTCTGGTGGGCTGACAAAGCTGTTCAATAAGGTATTGAGCGGAGATTCACTAAATTCCGCTATTGATTCCCTGACAGGAGGAAAATTTAGCAGCAGTACGGATTTTGTGGCAAAGTTCAATAACAGTTCAGATGAAATCGCGAGATTTGTCCGGGATCTGCTGCATGCTACAGGAAGCGGACGTGGAGGGATTGTATCCGGTGATTTGACGGCTACAGACTTAACACCAGATACTGATTTAGGAGACAGCGTAAAGCTATTTCAGTTAGACCCAACGAAGACAGGAATACAGAATCTCTATCCTGATGGCTATCATGTTTATTCCGGCGGCGCAACAGATGTATCTGGGACTGCACCAACAGATTTTGACCCGGTTTTATCAGGAAAAGAGTATGGAGATTTTATTGTAGTTGGTGCATTGGAAAAAGATATTTCCTATGATGAATCTACAGGGACACTGACGTTTTTAGGAAACAGCGATGCATCTGTCTTTTTAAAAAGCGGACTGACCTCTTCTAATGGGAAAATTGTCATACAAGGGGAAAACAATATAAAATTAAATGACATAAAGCTAAGTGCTGCAGATGCGCTTACCATTCAGGAAAATACGAAAATCACCTATTCTGGAGTGAATCAGTTTGGAGGAATCCGGCTGGAAAGCGATAAAAACGTTATTTTTGAAGGAACAGGGCGGTTAGAAGCTGATTCATTTTCTGCTGACGATACCAATATGGTGATTTTTTCTGGCGGTGCCGTTGTTATTGGAAATGATGGAAGCGGCGCGCTTGGAACAAATGTAAAAGTAATTATTGACAAAGATAATAAAGCCTCTGTTGCAGCAGCCATATCTCCAAATCCAATGGATTACGGAGATGTCAGTGGACAGGAACTTTATGCGACGCCTGCTTTGCCGTGGGATAAGCTTACAAGTTTAAAAGGGGACATTGTTTCTGTTTCTATTGATAAGCAGGAGTCCAAGATGCAGATTGAAAATGGAGGCCCGGCAAGTTTCTGGCTGCCCAAAGGGGATGACCCATTGGCGCCAACAAAGCATACGATTGTTGTGAAAGATTCAGCAGGAGTTTCCAGAACGCTGATTGCAGAATTGAATGATACGACAGGTCTGTTTGAATGGAGCGAGCTTGCAAGGCCGTTTCAGGTTACAAAGGCAGGCGGCGTGGCAGCAGTAGAAGGCACGGATTACCATTATGAGGGCGATGGGAAACTGGTGATAGACGTTTCAGGAGATTATGTGATTTCCGGCGGAAAAAGCGCCGGAATAGACGGTGAGGATTTATATGGAAATATCAAGCTCGCTGATGGCATTGGTGCAGTCGGCATTCAGCTAGACGGTGTAGAATGTACGCCTGATTCCGACTGTGCATTTGATTTGGGTATGGATAATCAGGTTACAATTGAACTTGCTGACGGCAAACAGAATATATTCCAAAGTGGAGATGGCTATGCGGGGATTCAGTTTGGAGATAATACACAGCTTGTGATAAAAGAAACGGCGAATGGAATGGGCATGCTGGAAGCGGCCGGCGGAAAAAACGGAGCAGGGATTGGCTGTGGTGATGAAAGCCCGGCTTCCGGCAGCAGTATTGAAATTCAGGGAGGTACGATTACAGCAAGCGGTGGTACTTATGGTGCAGGTATTGGGGCTGCCGAAAATGCAGGTTTTGGAAATATTAAAATTACCAATGGAACAATAAATGCTATAGGAGGAACCGGTGGAGCAGGAATCGGCGGTTCGGATGGTTCAAAAGCAACGGTAGGAGATATTGAAATTACCGGAGGTACGATTACCGCCAGCAGCCAGGCTCACGGAGCAGGAATCGGCGGTGGCTGGACGAGTAAAAACGGAGCGATTACCATCAGTGGCGGTACAATTACGGCATCCAGCACAATGCACGGAACGGGAATCGGTGCAGGCTGCTCCGGTTCTACAGGCAAGATTACAATTACCGGAACGGCACATATTATCAAAGCGCAGGGTGGAGATGATGGGGCGGGAATCGGCTCTTCATGGATTGGCAAGACCTCGGAGGGAATTGAGATTTCCGGCAACGCAGTGATTGATGAGGCAAGAGGCGGCAATAATGGTGCAGGTATTGGTTCAGGAGGTGTCGGAAGTAAAATCGGCACTATCCTAATTGATACTGACGGAAATGTGAACGCCTATGGAGGAACTAATGGTGTTGGTATCGGCTCAGGCTACGGTCAAGGGTCAATCTCTTCTTGTGGAGACATTATAATTAAAAAAGGAACAATCCATGCTGAAGGAAGTACGGATTCTACCGGAATCGGTGCGGGACGTGATTCCATCAGTGGAAATATTACAATTGGCGATGCAGCGAATCTAAACAATAAAGTAGTTGTTACTGCCATAGGAGGTATGACAAACGGCGGCGGAAATATTCTTTCTTATGGTGATGCAGAGCATACAGATGAAAATGCGGGAACGGTGACTGTGGTAGGAAACGGAACAACAGTCCGTCCGGGAATGGCAGGAGAAGGACTTTACAGCACTTCCGGCGTAACAGATGCAGGCGGAAATAAGATATATTCTTACCCTGTTTATCTGTTTAAAGAAGATGGTGATACTGTGCTTTCAGCAGGAGAAGGTTTGGAAGATCTGGGGCTTCTGCCATTGGATGCAGTGCTGGGTGTTGATAAGAGCAAGATTTCCAATATTACAATTTCGTCTGATGCAGGAATGACATGGAATACCAATTTAAGCCATCAGCCATTGGATGAGAACTATGTTTTTGTTTGGATGCCTGATACAGACCAGAAACTCACAATTTCTTATGAATATGTGGATGACACCGGAAAGAAAGTTAAGGGAACGAAGGAACTTGACTTGATTTTCTATAAAGATGCAGGCGTATTCCGGGTTGGAAAGCAGGATAAGCCTCCGGCAGCAGAAAAGCCGGGCTATGTTACAAATCCAGACCCAAATCCGGATGATGAGATGCAGGCAGAGGGCGGACTTGGAGGAATTATTCTGCAGATTGGCGCCAATGAAGGGCAGATACTGGAGATTCCGCGTTTTTATCTTTCCCTGGATGCATTACATATGGGGAATCTGGATATTTCCACACAGAAAAATGCGTGGGACAGCATCCCGGTAATAAGAGACGCGCTTGGCAGAGTATCAAAAATCCGCAGTATTTATGGAGCCTACCAGAACCGTCTGGAGCATACAATAGCTAACCTGGCCCAGACAGAAGAAAATCTTGCAGCAGCAGAAAGCCGTATCCGTGATGCTGATATGGCAAAGGAAATGATGCATTTTGCAAAAGCTTCCATATTAACAGAGGCGGCACAGTCAATGCTTGCACAGGCAAGGCAGAATCCAAATCAGGTTACTGAACTTTTGCAGGGAATATAGCAGAAGCATTATAGTTGCCGCTTACAGCGGACTTTTACAAAAATAAAAAAACTTTTTTTTAGCTATTAAGTTCCTCATTTTACTTGCCGATATACTGAGTACAAACGTCAAAGCAACACAGTACGTGCGGTAATTTTTTCAGACAAATCCTAGGTTGCCTGAATTAATTATAAAACAAAAAAATAAACGTGGCTCCGAAAGGATTCGGAGCAGCCACCCGGGAAACCCGGAGTGGGGCACAAATCAAGGAGGTAAAATATTATGGCAATGTATGTACAGCACAACATGACAGCAGCTAACACTAACAGAATGTTAGGAGTTGCAACACAGTCTCTTTCCAAATCAACTGAGAAGTTATCTTCCGGTTACAGAATCAACAGAGCAGCAGACGATGCAGCAGGCTTGGCTATTTCTGAAAAAATGAGAAGCCAGATCAGAGGTCTTAATAAGGCTTCGACCAATGCTCAGGACGGTATCTCGATGATTCAGACAGCAGAAGGCGCATTACAGGAATCTCACAGCATCCTTCAGAGAATGCGCGAACTGACAATTCAGGCAGCAAACGGTACTGAGACAGATGAAGACCGTGGCAATATTCAGGACGAAATCACTCAGTTACAGTCTGAACTGGACAGAATCTCCACAGATACTGAGTTCAACACCATGAAGCTCCTTGATGGTTCTTTAAGCGGCAGCGGTTCCGTAACTTCTGCAGGTCCTAAGTTTGGTATTTATGACACTGATTTACAGGGCTTTGTAACTTCTGATGTAGCAGGTGTTAAGGTTGCTACAGCAATAGGCGCAGTAGAAGGCGGCGAATCTGCAATCTGGGATGCAGCCGGAACAACACTTACTCTTAATCTTGCAAAAGATAAGACCTATACCGAAGCTGAACTGCAGAAGCTGATTAAAGAAGCAAAGCAGGAAGACAGCACAGCTACAAATGCTCCTGCAGATGTGAAACTTCATCTGAACAATGGAACATATACTGCTACTGCTGCTACAGCTGGAACTGAAACTGAGGCTGGTGTAAAGGCAACTGCTGATTTTACACTTACTGGTGTTACTGGTAACTTTGTCGGCGTAACAGGCATGACAATTACTGCAAACAAGTACGGCAAAGATAACAATATTAAGATTTCTATCAATTTCACAGCTGAAAAGGGTCAGGAAGAGTTTAAGTGCACAACTGCAGCAACATATGGCGCTGACGGCAGCTTAACAGCAGCAGGTCAGTATGAGCTGAAGCTTGCAACAGGTGTGGAATATACCGAAAAGGATATTGAGAAGCTCCTTGCACAGGCAGGTTTTTCCGGAACAGTTGAATTTACAGGTCCAGATCCAGATGAAGCAAATACTTTGTTCATAACAGACAGTTCAGTAAAGGCTGCTGCAACAGACCTTGCTGGCGGTGCTGGGCTTGGTGACACAGATGCATTCCTTGGCCAGAAGAATTATGATGTTCAGTCAGGCGGAGAAGGCGTTATGCTTCAGGTAGGTGCAAACTATGGTCAGACCATCAGCTTTGGTATTGACGATATGGGTGCTGCCGCACTTGGCGTTGACGGAACAAAGGTTGACTGCACAACACAGACTGGTGCTCAGGAATCCATCGAGAACGTAGATGCAGCTATTGCTAAGGTATCCAAGCAGCGTTCCTTACTTGGTGCTGTTCAGAACAGACTTGAGCATACAATCTCCAACCTCGACAACACAGCTGAGAACCTGCAGTCCTCCGAATCCAAGATTCGTGACGTTGATATGGCTTCTGAGATGGTAAACTTCTCGAAGTACAATATCTTACAGCAGGCAGGTCAGTCTATGCTGGCTCAGGCTAACCAGTCCAACCAGGGCGTTCTGTCCTTGTTAGGCTAATTAAGATAATTTCTTACTGTAGTTTCTGTGTAAGGCTTTGATGAGCTAGGACGATTCGGGCAAGAAAGAAATTACAATATCGAGAGAGTGTTTCAGACATTCCATAGAGGAACCGGGCATGTTACCATGCCCGGTTCCTTTGCTTTGGGCAGAATTTATAAAAAATATGCGAAAATCATGAAAAAAACAGGAACGGACTATAAAGTATCCGCAAAACAATCCGATATATACTATTGAAAACCTGTTAAATATAAAAATACGGTTTGAGAAGAATAGAATCAAGGATGGAAATAGAACAGGGAGGTATTTTGTTATGGCAATGATTGTACAACATAACTTAGCGGCAATGAACACAAACAGGCAGCTTGGAATTTCGACTTCTGCGCTTGCAAAGAGTACAGAAAAGCTGTCCTCTGGCTACCGTATTAACCGTGCTGCAGACGATGCTGCAGGGCTTGCAATTTCTGAAAAAATGAGGAGCCAGATTCGTGGTCTTGACAGAGCATCTGCAAATGCTGCAGACGGAATTTCGATGATTCAGACAGCAGAAGGTGCATTGGCAGAATCCCATTCTATTTTGCAGAGAATGAGAGAACTTGCAGTACAGGCAGCCAACGGCACAGAAACAAATGACGACCGTGGCAATATCCAAGATGAGATTGAGCAGCTGCAGGAAGAGTTAGACAGAATTGCAACTGATACAGAATTCAATACCATGAGCCTGTTAGATGGTTCTTTAAGTGCAGCTGGTTCAGGCGTAACAAGTGCAGGACCAAAGTTTGGCACATATTGTGACCAGTTAAAAGGCTTTGTAACATCTAATGTATCAGGTGTAGGCATAAATGTATCCGCTAATGCAGCAGCAGGTGGTGAGTCTGCAATCTGGGATGCAGCCGGAACAACTTTAACTTTGAACCTTGTAAACGGCCAGACTTATACTCAGTCTGAGATTGACGATTTAATCCGCAATGCGAAGCAGGAAGATTCCACAGCAACGGCTACTCCGGCGGATGTGCAGGTAAATTTCAACTTTGGTGCGCTTACAGTAACTGGTGATATTACCGGTACACAAACAGTAGCAGGTGTAAAAGGAAAGGTTGACCCTGCTGAGATTCAAAATTCCGCAGGGAAGTTTGTTGGGGCCAATAAGATTGGTTTTGCTTCCAATAAATATGGTGAGGATACAAACATTAAGATTTCCCTTAAGTTTGACGCAGGAGAGAACAAAGAGGAGTTTGAACTCAATACAGCGGCAACTTATGATACAAACGGAAAGCTTACAGCTCCGGGTCAGTATACCTTACATTTATGTTCCGGTAAGGAATACAGTGCAGAGGACATTGAAGCAATCATTGCAGCCGCAGGCGTAAGCTTAGAAGTTACATTAGAAAGCCCAAATCCTGATGAGCCTCTGACGTTATTTGTTACAGAAAATATTGATGGTGGTACATTTGAACTGGCAGATGGAGCAGGCCTTGGCGACACAGATGCATATCTTGGCCAGGCAAAGTATGATGTATCTTCCGGTGGTTCGGGAGTTATCCTTCAGGTTGGTGCAAATGAAGGCCAGACGATGAGCTTCTCCATTAACGATATGAGTGCGGTTGCGCTTGGGGTTAACGGATCTAAGGTAAACCTTTCTTCACAGAAGGGTGCATCGGATTCTCTTGCTCATATTGATCAGGCAATTGCTAAGGTATCTAAGCAGCGTTCCTTGCTTGGTGCAGTTCAGAACAGATTGGAACATACAATTTCCAACTTGGATAACACCGCTGAGAACCTGCAGTCTGCAGAATCTACAGTTCGTGACGTAGATATGGCTGCTGAGATGGTAACATATTCAAAGTACAATATCTTGCAGCAGGCAGGTCAGTCCATGCTTGCTCAGGCAAACCAGTCAACACAGGGTGTACTTTCCTTGCTTCAGGGCTAAATATAATAGATATATCAGTTACAAAGGCTTCGGCAGTTGCCGAAGCCTTTTTTTACCCCATATGAAATAGTTGCAAAATATAAGATAAAGTAATAGAATACATTTAGCTAAATATATAGATTAAGGTCATGAATTTAATGAGAAGGTATGACGAGCATGAATACAATTTTTGATTGGACTGCTCTTCCGTTAGAAGAGTTTATGTATAAAACAGAAGAACTGCTTAAAGAAGAAATGATGAAAGGGAAGGAAACCTTCTGGCAGGAAGCTTTAAACCATTTAGAAAAGAAAAGTACAGTAAAGTATATGTTTTTACTTTACCGGATGGCAGAAACGGAGCTTTTGGAGACAGTGACAGGTGCAGCAGGGGATAAACAATATGTAATTGGTGAGATGATGGAATCGTGCATACGTACCGGAAGGTTTTTTTATGAGGCTCTTTATCGTCCGGAATGCTTTTCAGAAAACGGAATTTGCTGGATGCCAGCAGACTGTCGTTATAATAATATTTTGGTAAAGTTTTTAGACGGAGGAAAGAAAGAAGTAAAAGAGTTGCTCGAAGCAGCAAAGCTTAAACCGGTGATGGTGCCGGTTATCAAGGCATGGCTTGCAGAACTTGCAAAAAAGTAATAGGAAAAGTGGGAAAAGTATGAAACCAAAATTAATCAAGAGTAATATAAAGCTGACAATAGGAATGCTTGTTTCCAATCATGTTGGGATAATCCGTGATTGTATGGAATCCATCAAGCCGCTGCTTGACGCTGTTCCAAGTGAGCTTGTTGTGGCAGATACCGTAGGAGAAGAGACAGATGGTTCCATAGAGATTGTGAAGGAGTATACAGATAAGATTCATCGTTTTATCTGGTGCAATGACTTCTCGGCAGCAAGAAATTTTCTGCTTGACCATGCAAGAGGAGAATGGTTTCTTTATCTGGATGATGACGAATGGTTTGACGATGTGCAGGAGTTTATTGACTTCTTTAAAAACGGCGAAAGTGAGTGTTATTACAGCGGTTACTATTACACAAGAGATTATTTGGCAGATGGCAGCTATTCTATGGGAATAGCAGGACGCATGATTCGCAGGACAGTCAATACAAGATTTGTCGGAAGAGTGCACGAGGGCTTTAATGAAGTGTTTGCACCTAATAAATTGTTTTCCTGTTTTACGCATCATTATGGCTATGCATTTGCAGATGAGGATTCAAAGAAAAGGCATCAGGACCGCAATTTGTCTATCTTAAGAGAAGAACTACAGAGTGAAGGATATACACCGAGAATCTGTGCCCAGATGGCTCAGGAACTGTTATATTTGCCTGAGACAAGGGATGAGGGCGGTAGATTTTGCATGGAGAGCATAGAGCGTCTATGGACAGAAGGGCAGATGGAAGATTCCTGTTCTCAGTGGCTTTTGCTTGCAAGCGTGCGCTTCTACTCTAGCAAGGGAGAACATGAAAATGCGATTAAACAAGCAGAAAATATTTTAAATACTTATAAGCCGCTTTCTATGGCACGCCTGTGCATTTCTGGTGTCATGGTTTCCGATGCTGCTTCAATAAGTGATTATATGATGATTGCCAAAATGGTGCCGGTTTACTTGGAATGTTACGCATGGTTAAAAAAGCATCCGGAGGAAGCGTTAATCCAGACACAGATGGATATGCCTAAATATTATTCTGAGCAATACAAAGCCAATATTCTGCAAGCAGGGATTGCTGTAGCAAATGCGATGAGGAAGTTTGAAACAGCATTTGAATATTTAAAACAGTTTCCTTGGAAAGAGTATGAAGCGGGATTGGCAAAGTGGTTTGAGGGAAGTAAGTATAGGGACGACCTTTTGACTACTTTGTATGGGCTTGAAGATAAAAGATATTTGGTTTCTTATTATAAAAAGTTTTATAAAGAGGAGTGGTTCTTGCCAGAAAACAGAGAGTATCTTCCGAAGGAGTGCAGGGAGGCTCTGGAAGAAACAGAGGGTTAATTATAGCAAAGACTACTGGGGGACAGAAGGATGAAGGTTGTTATTTTGGCAGGAGGCTTTGGAACACGCATCAGTGAGGAGAGCCATTTAAAACCAAAGCCAATGATTGAAATTGGCGGAGCACCGATTTTATGGCACATTATGAAATGTTATTCTTATTATGGTTTTCATGAGTTTATTATCTGCTGTGGTTACAAAGGACATGTGATTAAAGAATACTTTGCAGACTATTATTTACATCGTTCAGACATTACCTTTGATTTTTCTAATAAAAATGAGATGATTGTGCATAACAATGTAGCAGAACCGTGGCGCGTAACGCTTGTGGATACAGGTCTGCATTCCCAAACCGGAGGAAGAATCAAAAGAGTGCGCAATTATATTGGGGAGGAGCCGTTTCTTTGTACTTATGGTGACGGTGTTTCTGACCTTGATATCAATGAACTGTTGGAGTTCCACCATTCGCATGGGAAGATTGCAACGATTACTGCTGTACAGCCGGGGAATAAGTTTGGTGTACTAGATATTGACAAGGGTCAGTTTATTCGGAAATTTACCGAAAAGGGCAAAGAAGAGGGTGGCTGGATCAATGCAGGATTTATGGTGCTTGGACCACAGATATTTGACCTGATTGATGGTGATTTGACAATTTTGGAGCGAGAACCCTTTGTGAGACTGGCAGGAATGGGAGAACTGGTTGCACATAAGTATCATGGTTTTTGGCAATGTATGGACACACAGAGGGACAAGCATTATCTTGAAAACCTAATAGAAGGAGGGAATGCTCCGTGGATCAGATGGACATAAAAATCAGCGTGATTATGCTGACTTATAACAGAGAGGCATTGGTAGGCAGAGCGATTGAATCAATTCTGGTACAGACAATGCCCAATTTTGAATATATTATTGTGGACAATGGTTCTTCTGATAAAAGCGGAGAGATTGCTGAAGAATATGCAAAGAAGGATGGACGTATCCGAGTAGTGCATATTCCAAGGAGTAATATTGGGACAGGTCGGAATGTCGGCTTGGATATGGCAAAGGGTGAATACATTACTTTTATTGATGATGATGATACTGCTGCACCAGATATGTTAGAGTTTTTGTATAAGTTGGCGAAGGAGCAGGATGCAGACATTGCTTTATGCGGTTCTACAAAAGAGGTAAATGGAGGAATTCTGCCGAATTGTGTATTTGATGAAAAATTATTAATGACTGCGGAAGAAGCAGTGGTGACGCTTTTAAAACGGAAAAAGTATAATGCAGCAATGCCATCCAAGCTGTTTAAAAGAGAGTTATTTGAACATATTCGCTTTCGGACAGAAGGAAAATATGACGATATCAGTGTGGTTTATAAATACTTTGCCGAGGCAAAAAGGGTGGCAGCACATGGGCTTCCTAAATACTGTTTCTGGCGGCATCCGGGAAATAATTCTGCTTTTACGACAAATGACTTGCTTTTAACACCAGAGCAGCTGAATGAGTACTTTGAGGCTTTTAGGGAACGAACGGAATATCTGTCAGAAAAACGACCTGCAATCGCGGATTATGCACGCTACAGTGAGTGGTCTTATATGATTTCCATGTGCAATAAAATTGAAAAGAATCATTTGGAGAATTGCAAGGAACAGCTTGTTTTTGTAAGGAGAGAGCTGGCAGAACATTACGAGGAGTTTTATAATTCGCCTTATATTGAAGAATTTGAAAAAGAATTTATGAGGAAGTATATTGCGCCTTTTTATGAAAATAGGCGGAATGGAAGATTGTGATTTTTACGCGGTGCTGTAAGTAATGTTATTATTTGTTGCGAGGCGGGAATGGGAGGAAGGGCAGAAATGGAAAACAAAAGGGTTGGTATATTTACAAAGATGTATCGAAATGAGCCGACTATGCATAAAGCGATACAAAGCGTATTGGAACAGACTTATACTAATTTTAAGCATTATATTTTAGTTAGTGCTGCAACAAAACAGGCGGTTATGGAATACGCAGAAAAAGATGCTCGTATTATAGTACTTGATGGAAAGCCAGGGGAAGGCTTTTGGGATTATATAAAATACATAGCAGGAGAAAATGCTTACGTTACAGTAATTGACGCAGATGATTGGTATGAAAGAACTTATTTAGAAGAACTGTGTAACTGTTTGGAAGAGGAAGAATTAGATATTGTAGCATGCGGAAATTATTTTGTGGATATTTATGGGAACATACTGGAAACAAGAAAACAAAGGAAGATGGTATGGAATATAGAAGATACTTTTTCGGTGTTGCCTTATATGTATGCCTTTTATCGTACCATGTGGGGAAAATTGATAAAGTCAGAATTATGGCTGAAGTGGGTTTCAAAGGTGCTGCCAGAAAACGATACTTATGGTGGGTATGGAAGAGATACAATGATTATGTTTTCCCTGCTTCCATTTGCTAAGAAGGCAGCAATTTATGATAAGGCATTATACAATTATCGTATGTCTTCTGCAAGTTCATCGTATATACTTAAAGAGGGTCGTTTGGATTCAGATAAGACAGTATTTTTGTTTGTGAAATCTGTATTAGGAAAATTAGGGACAATAGGAGAAAGAGAAGAGAGAGTTTTATATATTGTTTATGGAGAGGCATTAAAAGATACTACGAGGCTGTTGCTGAATCAGAAGTTACGTGAAGAGGAAAGAGCAGAAAAACTTCTGTATGTGTATCAATGTGAATTGACAGTGAAGTTACTTGAAAGAGAAAGAGAAGGGATGCTAACGATTCAGGGAATGAAGCCAAGAGAAGAAAAATTTGTGGAAACATTCTACAATATGATTTTTTCAGATATAAAAAAATGTTCTCTTACTTTCAAAACGGCTACTTTGTATTTGGAATTATTTTACATTCTTTATCCTGAGTTAAAAGGAGTACTTTCTGCAGAAGAATTTATAATCATAATAAAAAAGAAAAATATTTTAGATGCATTTGCTATGAGGCAGTATCAGGTATTGTTTGAAGAACTTTTAGATTTACTTCCAGAAATAAAATTATCTGAAGCGAAAACCTGTTTAAAGCTGTTAAGACGGCTTACAACAGAAAGTTTATTATTGCCGCTGCTGCAAGAAAAGAAGTTTATACTTACTTATATGCACCTGATAAAGATGCTTAATCAAGGTGAAAAGGAAAAGGCACTGCAATGGTTGCAGGAGTGTTTTTCTTGTGATACGATACCGTATGATGCGGAGATTTTAGCAGAATTATGGATTAATATAGCAGCTACGTTGGAATGGACACAGGAGTTTGTATTTGGAAAACAGCTAAAAACAGAGATTTTATATAAAAACGGGAAAAAAGAAGAAGCCAGAGAGGAGTACAACGATTTAAAGGAATTAGGAATAGAAGATACTAACATGGCGTATTTAAAGATATATTTTGAGGAATGATAGAAATAAGGCAGTATAGAATTACTTAGTCTGTAAAAAAATGAAGATAGCAACATGAATGAATATATAAAAAAGAGAGGGATACTATGACAAAAACAAAACGTCTTTCCATTGTGCCAACATTGCGTTGTACATTAAAATGTAAACTTTGCAGTAACCATATGCCAGAATTTAAGAGTCCTTATGATGTTTCGTATGAAGATATTACAAGAGATATTTCTGATATTTTTGAACTATTTGATTACATAGAGTGGCTTCAGTTTGTAGGGGGAGAAATATTTTTAGTAAAATATATGGCGGAGGTTTATGAATACTGTTTACAGTATAAAGATAGATTTTCAAAGCTTATTATAGAGACTAATGCGACAATTCCCCCTAGAGAAAAAGAGATAGAGGTACTTCGTAAGTATGGGGAAAACTGTGAGGTGATGATAAGCGATTATGGGCCTCTTTCAAAAAATATAGATAAGTATATTAGTGAATTTAATAAAAATGGTATCAAATATAAATTAAAGAAGTATTATGGAGACATTGACACACAGCACTTTGGTGGATGGATTGATAATACAGAACTAAAGGATTTAGGCGAGACAGAAGAAGAGGTTGCAAATCTTGCAAAAGATTGTGCTCAGGTAAGGATAGAAAATATGCATTGTTTTAAAGGGAAGCTTCATCGGTGTTCAAATTCACTTTTTATGACAGAATTAGGAATATTGACACCAAACCCTTATGACTATTTGGATATGAGAGATGGAACAATGACCCTGCAAGAAAAAAGGGAGATTATCAATAATTTTTACACTGTGCCTAGAAAATCATGTCATTACTGCACATGGAAGAATCATAGCAATAGCGCTGATGAAAGATATTCTGCAGCTGAACAAATGAAATAAAGGAGAGAAGAATTATGAAATATGGTTTGCTTATCTATTTTGGGGCCCCTTATTGTAATTTCGGAGATTATGTACAATCAATAGCAATAGAATATTTATATACTGAGATTATGAAAATACCGAAAGAAGAAATAGTATATATTACAGAGCAAGAAATAGAAACCTACAACGGAGAACAGCTTCTTTTACCATATAGTTATGTTTTGGCTTTTTTAATGGATAAAAATCATGAAAGAGCAAGGGTTTCAGATAAAATAACAATTGTATTTTTAGGAGCAAGTGTTGAATTTGCTACATTGTATGACGCGTATCCTTTGGAAAATTTTAGAGACGCGAATAAAGGATTTTATGATTTGTTCTTGAAATATTCGCCAGTAGGGTGCAGGGATAATTACACAAAGGAATTACTGCAAAGCTATGGGATTTCGGCTTATTTACAAGGCTGTATCACTAATATTCTTCCGTTTAGAGAAGAAAAAGAGTATAAGAAGATATTTTTAGTAGATGTGCCAGCAGAGATTCTTCAGTATATTCCGAGTGATATTTTAGAATATGCAGAAGTTGTTAGTAATGCAGAAGATATTTCAAATCTTTCTTATGAGCAGAATTATCAGAAAATCAAGGCAAGGTATGAATATTATCGGGATAATGCTGCATTAATGATATCGTCACGCTATCACATCGTTACACCATGTAATGCAATGGGGATTCCTTGTATTTTTGTTAAGAGAACAGTGGATAAGCATATCAAAGATATTCGGCTGGATACTTTAAATCCGGAGATTCAGGTTGTTTATGATAATGATTTTTCCAAAGTGGATTTTTATAAAAAGGTATGCTGTGATAGAGATTTTGCTAATTTAAAAAATAGTATTGCCGAATTGGCAAAATCAAGGATACAGGCTATGAAAATTTTATGTGAAAATTCAGATTATATTTATGAGTTTTTTAAGCCGAGGATTGAATGGTTTAATAAAATGCCGGTTGCTGATAATTCTTATAAAAAGCGGCTTTTAGATTATGTAGAGAAATACCATAAAGATTCAAAAGGAAAATATTATATTTGGGGCGCAATTAAGTTATTGTGTAATGGGGATGTTATTGGTTTGGTGGAATTAGTAAAGAATATTAATCCAAATTTGCAGTTTGCAGGGTGGATAGATACATTTAAGACAGGATTCCTTGCTCAGAAAGAGATAGTTTCGCCAAGAGCATTTGAACTAGGTCCATGTGACTTTGTTATTGTAGCAGCAGAAACAGCAGTTGGCTCTGCAATGCAATGTTTTGAAGAAAGAGGATATACATCTGAACATTATTTGATTTTGGCAAATACGATGGTCGTTCAAAGTGATTTAGATAGTTTACTTGCAAAAAGGAATAAGAGGTGTTAAAAAGATGAAATATGGGCTTCTGGTCGAGTTTGGTGCAAAATGCAGCAATTTTGGCGACTATATTCAATCAATAGCAATAGAGTATCTCTATACACAGGTAATGGGGATTTCCCAGAGTGATATAGTGCATCTTACAGCTTTAGATTTAAGTACTTATGATGGAGAAGAATTGCTATTGCCATACTCTTATGTGATGCATTTGTTTGTTTTTCCAGAATATAAGGAAGTAAAATTATCACCTAAAATACATTTACAGTTTTTGGGGGGGAGTTTTAGCTTTACACAGTTTGGAAACCAGTATAATATTGAACAGGTTTTTGACGAGAAGAATGGCTGGATTAGAATGTTTAAAAAATTTGCACCAATAGGCTGCAGGGATGCTTATACATACAGTGTTTTGCGGAAGATGAATATTCCGGCATACATTGGCGCATGTATTACCAATATTCTTCCCAAAAGAAAAATGGTTATGGAGCATGAGAGAAAAAAGGTATTGCTGGTTGATTTGACTTCAGATATACTTCCATACATTCCAGATGATATATTGAGCAATGCTGTTGCAATGACGCAGTATGAACCAAATGGAACCCTTACTGTAGAAGAGAATTATCAAAGGGCAAAGGACAGGTATGAATATTATTCAGATGCAGATTTAATTGTTTCATCTCGTTATCATATGGTGACTCCATGCAATGCAATGGGTGTTCCGTGTATTTTTGTTAATAGAAATATAAATTACTATAAAAAAGATATTCGTCTTGATACATTAAATCCAACAATTCAATTTTGTACTACCGAAAACTTTGAACAGATTAATTGGAATCCAGTTCCAACAGAATTTGAGGAGCTTAAACAGAAGATGTCTGATCTTGCGGCAAGCCGTATCACAGATGCATTTCTTAGGTATAGTGCCAATATAGATTGAGAGAGTATATTGGACATAAGCTGACAATGACTGCGCGAAGTGGTTTTAGATATTTATTGTTTTTGTAAAAAGCATAGCATCTGTACACCGACGCTAAGTATTCCGGTTCTATTATAGTATGACAATTATTCTGGATAAATTTTTAATTGCTCATTTATAAGAAACTGAGAGTTTGCTGAAGATTGTGGTGCGGTGTGGCTGATTTGGATAAAAAGAGGCTGTTGCAAAATAGCATTTATACACAAAATATGGCGTTTAAAACAGATAACCACGTCCATATATCGTATATAAACCATATTTGCGACAGCCCCTTTTTAATACCCCAATGCCCGCCTCAGCTCGCCACGATTACGTATAAAATCTGCCATCAGTTTATTACCTGCATTTATAATAGCTTTTTTTGTGACTCCTGCATTCATTAGTTCGTATAGGTTGTCTTCCAGCATAAAGGTAATTCTTTTTGCAAGGTAGTAAAGCTGTGCAATATCTTCATCCAACAGATTTACTGTTTTTGGATAGCCCCTTGACGTATGCGTACCTCTGTAGCTATATTCAACCAGAGTAACGGCTTGGATACCATTTTGCTGTTTTGTCTGGTTTATCATGGAATCAAATGCTTCTGCGTCCGTAGGTTTTTCCAATAGGGATGCTCCGTTCAAAGTCCGCGTAGGCTTCCCTTCTTCTACAATAGGACCCTTATTATGCATCAGGCGGATTCTGCCACCATCAAAATAGATGCTTCCGGCATGTTCTCCTGTAGAACTTAAGCAGGGTGCTGGCCGGTTAGAAACGCTTGCAAACCACAATGCCTGTTTGCTAAAATCAGATGGAGGAGAGAACCTTTTTCTCACAGAGAATGCCGCCTTTTGCTCCGTTAGTTTTTTTCGGTAGGTTTTGAGAATAGGATACTCTTCGTTGCTTTGGTCTCTTATTAGATTAAAGTCATTGTGGATTTGAATTTCCTGTATTGCTTTTTCATAGAACATAAGCCGCATATCCTGCTCAAATATTCTGCAGACAACTATAGCTTCTTGTGCATTGTAATCTCCGCTCATGCTGTCTCTCATGGCAGTCAGAAACTCTTTATACCTGAAACGTTCATCATCCCAGCCGTGCGCAGCTGAAAACACCATTGTAGAGGAACTTAAATAATATTTATACGGCATAAAATAGACACTCCCATTGTTTGTGGGAGCCACATTTCTTATGTTTGCTACTGCTTGCGGAGGCCTTGCCGCTCCTGCTGCCGGTGCCGTTCTTCCTGTTGGCTGCGTTGCGTCAGGCCTTCTTGGCTGCCTGATAACTGCCAGGCCTGCATTTTTCAGAGGGTTACACATTTATCACTTTGCTTCTCCTTCCGGATGTTCTTTCGCCCATTCTTTTTCTGGCGTGTACTGTACTCCGATATTCATCAGCTTATCAACAATACGAGATACTGCCTCTGGTCGTTCTCCTGCTTTAAATCTCATTTCAATTTCAATATCTCCTTGCTTTCCTTTTGGAGAAGTTGACAGGTTATCAAGATAAAAAACGCTTCGAGAGACTTTGAAATCCTCAATCGCGTTGCTTTCCACATCTTCTGTCTTGATTTCCGAGTATTTGATTGGCAATGCCATCTTAATATTGATTTCGTCAAGAAGCAGTTCTGCATGGTTCATTAAAGTGAACACCGGAATTTCTACAATCTGTCCGGTGCTGCTTCGGTAAGTGAACATCACCGGATTTCCGTCTTCATCAAAATATTCTGATAGTTGGCTCAGATAGTGCTGCTCGGTGATTTCAGCCGCTGTATTCACGCAATACTGCATGCCGCGGATAACATCTGATAAAGTCTGTGACTGTTGTTCCTGTGATTGGAAGATTTTCTCTGTTTTCTTCTGCTTCCGAACAAAAATCCCCATAAAGAGTGCTTCCTTTCTTTTGCTTTAGAGGCTGCAGGCTGTTAAATAGACAGCTCTTTGCGCCTGACTGTATTAACTTGGGTTGTTATTGCCGTTATTGTTACCGCTGCTGCCGCTGTTTCCACTGTCATCTAACAGGTTCTTGGTTTGTGGCTCCTTATTGCTTGGTGTTGTTGCAGCATTGACCATGACTTCTACAATGCGCATCAGTGCTTCCGGCTGTTCCTGTTTTCTTGCTTCAACATGGAAAGAATACTTGGCGCGCGTATCGGTTTGCCTTGTTTGCTCAGAGTTATGGCTTAAGGAGGCATTGAAGTTTACTTTTGGAGAGAAAAACCCTCCAAATTTCCCATCAGTGGAAGAACTTACAGTTGTTGTATTTTTGCTTGTATCCGATGTTGTCACTTCAAGCTCGAAATTTACCTGCACAGTTTCTACTGCCAGATTTGGAATGCCGGACAATGCTACAAAAGGGGCCTGTATGTATCGGTCTTCGTACTTGACTCCTCCATTTCCGTCTGAAGTTTCCTGCCCATATTTAAAAGTGACCATCCGGGCATTTCCGTTTTTGTCAAGCGCTACCGAGTTTAAGAACTCTGCAAGCATTCCGCTGACTTCCTTCTGCGCTTTGACTGCTGCAATAATTGGTGCTGCAACCATGTGTTCAATCGGCAAACTGTTTACAATTTCCCCAATTTCGTTTCTTGGCATAGTGCCTCCATTCTGAGAGCGTCTTTGTATATTGTCTCTTTTGTGGACTCTCTGCGCAGAAGAGACAAATCCTTTTTTTAACTACAAATCTATTTTATGTTATTATTCGGGTATAATCAATATACTTCTGCATTTTGTCGATTATTTTCGACGTAATATAGTATAATTCTACAGTATTTTATTAAATGGGAGCAGAAGTTAGATTATGGAGAAGATTTTTAAAACCAGAAATTGTTTGGACATACTCTATGTGGCTGCCGCATATAGTGAAATCAGAAGGACATGCATGAAGTGTGGCGGAGGGAAATATGATGGGGTGCAGCAGGAAGATTATTTATTTTTCTATGTATAGGAACGGAATAAAGGCAGAACCGGCAGGACATGCAGTGCTTTGGCAGAACGGAGCTGCATGCCGTCTGGAATATCATTGCCGTCTGGCAGATGCCAGTGTTATTACACCAACTTATTATTTTGCCGGAGGGGCGTCCATAGTAGGGGAGCCAATGGCAGCAGGAGTTGTCGGAGGTGGGGCATTGGGGACGGCAGGGGTTCAGAATGTTGTTTCTTATTGTGTCAAGACAAGCACGGAACATTTTCTTGGGAGTGAGAAGAAAGCATCTGATTTGGAGGCGATCTGCTTTGGGGATACGCCAATGGAATATGGTGGAGGCAGGGTGGACGGAGCAGAACTTCATTATGCAAATGGAGAAGGAGAGCTGCATCCGGCACAGATTTGGATGGATACTGTGGCAGAAACAGCCCTGAACAGCCAGCCGAAGGAATGGCAGCAACCGCCGGAGAAGAGATTGGAAGAGATGCCAAAAACGCAGATATGGAAGAAGAAAGTATCGGAACAGACGCCTTACAAGACGTCATTCCGATTCGGGCAGGTGGAGCAGAAGGAAGAAACTCTGTCAGAATGTCCGCAGGAGGAAGAAAGAAACAGGCAGGATACAGAGACGGAGAGTTTAAAGTTTCCAAAGCGAATGGAGACAGATGTTACATATACATTTCCGGAGTTGCTTGGGATTTTGCCGAAACTTTCACTTCCGCCAGACGGTATAAGGAGACAGTGCTGCCGTATGGAACTTTCTGATCTTGAAAAGTTTCCAAAGAAATGGAAGGGGTTAGAAAATAATCATTTTCTGCTGCATGGCTATTACCAATACCATCATTTACTGCTTGTGCAGCTGTCTGGAGTAAGAGGGGAACAGTACGCGGTCGGAGTTCCGGGCGAATTCCGTTACAGGGATCAATATATGGCAGAAACCTTTGGTTTTTCTGCATTTTATCCGCTGAAAAAAGGAAACCGTAGACAGGGGGAATTTGGATATTGGTATTTGTATCTGACTTAATCCCTGATTCCAGCGTTTGTGTACAGATACTATTCTAATATTAGTGCATAACGAGCATGATCTTTCCAAACGCCTTGGATCAGATGAGAGCTTTTGGCAATGCCCTCAAAGGAAAAACCAAGATGTTCTGCCAGACAGATAGAAGGAAGGTTATCCGGCAAAATATCAGCTTCGATGCGGTGCATGGAAAATTCCATTGCAATAAGCTGAAGAAGGAAATGGGTTGCTTCGAGGGCGTAGCCTTTATGCTGCATTTTTTCAGCGAGTTTATAGCTGATAGAACAGGAGCGCTCGTTTCCGAGCCGGATATTGGAAAAGGCAATGCAGCCGATAATTTTTGATGTATCTGTTTTTTCAAACAGATAATACCGAAGTCCTTCGTTGCGTAAGAATTGTTTTAACTGTGCGCCAAGCAGGAACATGTGATATTCTGTTGTGAAAAAATTTTCAGGATAAGCAGGCTCATATGGAGCAAAAAAAGAGTAGTTTTCTTTATAAAATTGTTTGACAGAATCAGCATAGTTCTCATTCAGCACAGAGAGAATCAGCCGCTCGGTTTGGTAGGTAAACAGCATGGTCATTCTCCATTTTATTTTGTAGAAGCCTGATCGCCACGTACGCAGGTGTTTGGAAGATATGCCGCGAGCAGCATGGCAGCTTTTTTAAGTTCCGCATCTGTGTATGCATGGAACTGCCTCGCATCGCCACAGATAAGCTGGTCTCCGGCAACAAATTGCTGCAGGAAATAGGGAGACGAACCGGCAAGCCATTCCCCGATTTGAGAAAAGCATTCCATTGGGTGAAGTTCTTTTACAACAGTTGTACGGAATTCGTATGGAATCTGAGAGGAACGCAGAAGCTCCGTACTGGCAAAAATCCGTGCAATATCAAAGCGTTCTGCGGGAATTCCGGCAGTCTTGGCATATTGCTCCGGACAGTTTTTAATATCCATTGAAACCATGTCCAGACAAGCGCTGTGGAGAAGAGACTCCAACAGTTTTGGTTCATAGCCGTTAGTATCAAGCTTTACAAGGAAACCAAGTTCTTTGATTTTGGCAAGAAAATCAGGAAGGTCCTTTTGGAGTGTAGGCTCTCCTCCGGTAACGCAGACACCTTCCAATATGCCACGTCGTTTTTTTAAGAAAGAAAAGAAGTCCTCTTCACTTACTTGGGGACAGGTATCTGCTGAAAGAACAAGAGGTGCATTGTGGCAGAATGGGCAGCGGAAATTGCAGGCTCCGACAAATGCAGTACAGGCGAGATGGCCAGGATAGTCAAGCAGTGTCAGTTTATTGAGGCCGTGTAGTATCATTTCTTTGCCTCTATTGGGGTATAATAGCCCATTTCTATTCCAGATGAGGCCATGTTACAAGCCGGTATTCCATAGATTCTGATATTTTGCATTTTAATCTCCATTTCTTTTCCAAACCTGAATGTTTTTTCTGGTTCTTATTAGCATCTGTACACCGAGGCTAAAGACTCCTTAAATATATAACATTCCTGTCAGGGTCATAGAAACTCATGTTTATAGCACCCCACGGACGTTTGGTTGGTTTTTCAATTATTTCTGCCCCTAATGCTAAAACTTTTTGATACTCTTTTTCTATATCGTCCACGGTAAACGCGATACACATATTTTGATTGTTATTATTTTTTATTGATCCGTCATTATAAATTGTTAACATTGTTTCCTTTGCAATGATTGTCTGATGTATTTCATCATTGCTGTCATTATTTATTTCAAGCAAGGATTTATAAAAATCCGCCAATTTGACAACATCATTTGTTAATAAACTAACTTCTCCTAATCGCATATGTACCTCCATGTCATTCCTTCATAACTTACAATTCTCTATTTTTGATTATACTACTTCCATCCGCTATCCGCCACTATAAAATATAGAAGCACTGCAACTGCCTCTTGCAAACCGCCTGAATCAAACCTATAATAATACCGTCAAGTGGCGAGAGTATAGTGTACAGATGGAAAAAGGAAACAGAAGCAAATACAAAAAACCATCTGTCATACTGCATTTATAGAAAGGAGCATGGCAGTCAGCATGAAGAAATATATGGTCAAGGTCCGCAAGGATGGCAGTGGAGATACGCAAACAATTGCAGAGGCAATTGGGATAGCAGAAGCAATGCAGCAGAATGCGGGAGAAGAAGAAATCGCAGTAGAAATCAATATTGGGGCGGGCAGCTACAGGGAGAAATTGCAGCTGATGCAGAACCATGTGTCGCTTGTTGCCAGAGAACGGGATGAAGTCGTTATAGAATACGGAGATTATGCGCTGATGATATTGCCGGATGGAGTAAAGAGAGGAACATTCCGTACGCAGACGGTATTTGTCCGTGCAGATGATTTCTATGCAAAAAATATTATATTCCGCAATACATCCGGCTTTGGGGCAAAAGTGGGACAGGCGGTTGCATTCTATGCAGACGGCACGCGGATGATGTTTGAAGGCTGCCGTTTTCTTGGCAGACAGGATACGTTGTTTACTGCACCTCTTCCGCCGTCAGTAGTAGAGGCAGGGGGATTCCGAGGGCCTGGAGAGCATACGCCGCGCAGAAATGGCGTGCATTATTATAAAGATTGCTATATTGAGGGCGATGTGGATTTTATTTTTGGTGGGGCGACGGCATTTTTTGAGAATTGTGAAATCCGTTCCTTAAACCGTGGTGAGGAGATAAACGGCTATGTTACCGCCGCCTCTACACCGGAGGGCAGGGAGTATGGTTATGTATTT
>CAJTZB010000005.1 GCA_910583815.1 uncultured Lachnospiraceae bacterium | reverse complement strand
GAGGAGAAAACCATCGTATTAAAGGCTTTTCCAGAGGTATGAAGCAGCGTTTAGGAATTGCGCAGGCACTGTTAAACCGTCCAAAGCTGCTGATTTGCGATGAGCCGACGTCGGCATTGGATCCGATAGGGCGCAAAGAAATACTGGAAATCCTTGGTTCGGTAAGAGAACAGACAACCGTTATTTTTTCTACACATATTCTTTCAGATGTAGAGCGCATTTGTACAGATGTTGCAATTTTAAGCGAAGGTAAAAATGCAATGCAGGGAAGCATTTCTGAATTGAGGAGCATGCGTCAGCCGGAAGGTTTTCTGGTTGAGACAAAAAACGCAGAAGATGCGGCAGTACTGCTTCAGGCGTTTCACGCTTTCCGGAAGACGGAACAGAACATGCTTGTATTTCAGGGCGATGAGAAAGAGTTTTTTGCGGTGATGCAATATATAGCAGAAAACGAAATTTCAGTGCAGAAGCTGGAAAGGATGGAGCCGACGTTGGAATCTCTGTTTTTGGAGGTAACAGTTTAAAAATCAAAGATTTCCAAACAGAGATTTGTGTATGCACAAATCTCCGAAATCTGAAAGGAGAAAGGTTATCATGGGCGTTTTGCTTGCTTTTACAAAAAAAGAATGGCTGGAAGCTGTCAGAACGGGAAAACTTCTGATACTGATATTGCTGTTTACACTGTTTGGAATTATGAACCCTGCAGTTGCAAAGCTGTTGCCGTGGATGATGGAGATGTTTTCCGATACTATGGAGGAGACCGGAATCATTATTACCGAAATGCAGGTTGATGCAATGACTTCATGGATGCAGTTTTTCAAAAATATTCCAATGGCACTGATTGCATTTCTTTTGCTATATAGCGACCTGTTTACAAAGGAATACCAGTCAGGGACGCTGTTGCTTATGCTGACAAAGGGTTTGCCAAGGTATAAGGCAGTGCTTGCTAAAACAGGATTGCTTTTTTCGGTTTGGACACTCTGCTATTTCCTCTGCTTTGCAGTTACTTATGGGTATAACGCCTATTTTTGGGACAACAGCATAGCAAACAATCTGTTTCCAGCTGCTGCATTTTGGTGGCTGTTCGGAGTATGGCTGATTAGCCTGCTTGTGCTGTTTTCTTCTCTTTTGCAGAACAGCGCAGGCGTAGTTCTTTGCATCGGAGGAAGTGTGGTGATGTTATATCTTGTCAGCTTCCTGCCTTGGATGAAATTTTATATGCCTCTGTCTCTTTTGGACTCTGCCTCGCTGCTGGCCGGAATGAAAGGAGCAGCAGAGTATATCGGTTCTGTAGCTGTTACGGCGATACTTGGCATAGTATGTGTGGCTGCAAGCCTGTTTGCTATCGGCCGAAAGAATATCTAGGGAAATGCTGACCTTAGATTCTTAGAATAGTGAAAGGAGCAGGCTGATAAAAATGCGGAAAAGTGTTTTGCTGATCAATGACTTGCCAGGCTATGGAAGGGCGGCGCTGTCTTTAATGCTTCCTGTGCTGTCACGCATGGGGTTTCATGTGTATAACCTGCCTACCGCACTGGTATCCAATACGCTTGACTATGGGAAATTTGAGATTTTAGAAACGACAGATTACATGAAAAATACCCTTCTTGTATGGGAAGAACTTGGGTTCCGGTTTGACGCTGTTTCTGCAGGCTTTTTTGTTTCGGAAGGGCAGATGGCACTTACTGCCGGTTTCTGCAAAGAACAGAAGGAGAAAAGCGGCACGAAGCTGTTTGTGGACCCGATTATGGGAGATAAAGGGAAGTTCTATCATGGGGTCACAAAGCAGAGCATAGCGGGCAGGAAGCAGCTTGTGGCAGAGGCAGACTATATTGTGCCCAATTATACGGAAGCATGTTTCCTCACAGGGCTGCCATATCGGGCTTCTGGCATGACAAAAAAGGAATCGGATGAACTGCTTGCTGCACTGAAACATCTGAGCAAGGCATCCATAGCGGTGACAAGCGTAAAGGTAGAAGGCCAGGATGCAGTTTTAGGCTATGACCGCGAAGCAGACAAAAGCTTTTTGCTTCCGTTTTCTCCCATCCCGGCTCATTTTTTTGGTACGGGAGACATTTTTTCTTCTGTACTTATGGGGAAAGTGCTGCAGGGCCTTTCTTTGCAGGAGAGTACGCAGAAGGCAATGGACGCCGTGCAGGAACTGATTGTAGGCAGTGAGGAGATAGAGGAGAAGTACAAAGGAATTCCGGTGGAACTGCTTTTCGAGAGGATAGACAGATAGCATGAATTCCATATATGTTTTCCAATGAGAAAGGACTTCATTAAAAATCAGAGGGCAAAATCTTTTGTGGGTTTTGCCCCTGAATTCTTTTTACTCTTGATGGATAAATCTAATATACCAACGCTATTCACATACAAAAATCCACTTATTACAAATTTGGTTTGCTGCTATTATTAAAATTGTATACTATATGATATATTTCATTGTCCTTTTTGTGAAAAACAGCAGAATATATCAGTTTTTCATTTTCTATGTAATTGAATCATATCAGGCGCTATATTAAAATCTGTGTTAGTGATAAACAAGAAAATAGAGCAGCAAAACCCAGCAAAAGTATGGAAGAAGGGGGCAGAGATAATGTGGGTAAAACAATGGAATAAAAGGTTGTGCTCTATGGTAATGTGCGTGGTTTTAATGGTAAGCACTTTGTCATTAGGCCTGCCTGCTTCAGTAGCAATGGCGGAAAACGAGAGGGAGAGCTATTCTTTAGCTGCTGGAGAAGGCTCTTATGAAGAGTATTTAAAACGACATGCTGATGCCTTGCCGTCACAGAAAAAGATAGCGGCAGAAACTATATTCCTAACAAAAGGCGACGAAGCCAGCTGGCATAAGACACAGGATGGCAAAGAGCAGGTATTGCTGTTTGGGGTCGGAAAACCATATGCGGAGTATTCCGTTCAAGTGCAGGAAAGTGGTTTCTATCATGTTGCAGTGGATTATGCACAGACAGAAAACAGTAACAGAGCAATTGCAGTTGGTTTGCTGATTAACAATGAATATCCTTTTTCAGAAGCTAAAGAAATATCGCTGCCAAGAATATATGAGGATGCGAGCAATATCCGTATAGACAGTGTTGGCAATGAAGTAACGCCAAGGCAGGCAAAGGTTTTGTCCTGGCAGACGCACACATTGCTGAACACCAGTGGTTATTATCAAGGCGATTACAAGTTTTATCTAACAAAAGGTGAGAATATCATCCGGATTATCGGAAATGGTTCTGAATTTCTATTAAAAGGAATAACAGTAACAGCAGTCGCTCAGAATACTACCTATGAACAATATCTGAATAGTACCAATGGTGCAGATACCAGCGGAATTTTTCTTAAAATGCAGGGAGAAAATGCAGCATATAAATCGGCCTCTGTATTATATCCCAATTACGACAGGGTAAATCTTGCGACAGAAGATTCTGAAGGAAATAAAAACCATCCTAAATATATCAGAATAAATACAATCGGGGGAAATCTCTGGAATACGGCAGGACAATGGATTTCCTGGAATGTAGATGTGCCGGAAAGCGGATATTACAATCTGGGGTGCAAGTTCCGGCAGAACTATTTAGATGGCCTGTTTACCAGCAGGGCGGTATACATAGACGGTGAAATTCTCTTTTCTGATATGTCGGAAGTGCGTTTTGTGTATGATGATGAATGGCAGACCATGACCTTTTCGGATGGGATGGGAACCCCATTTAAGATATATTTAGAGCAAGGAAAGCATGAAATCAAGATGATGTGCACAATGGGCGTGTTTGCAGATACCTTGCGAAATGTAAATGACTGTGTTTATGCAGTAAACAACCTTTACCGGCAGATTATTATGATTACCAGTACGAACCCGGATTCTTATACGGATTATTTCCTGACAGACAGAGTTCCAAACTTATTGGAGACAATGCAGGAATGCAGAAATCTGCTGGCTTCTGAAATTGATAATATTGTGAGCTTAACCGGAGAACGAGGAAGCAAAACAGCAGCACTAGAAACGCTGAAGGTGCAGTTAGATACATTTTTGGAAGATCCGGACGAAATTCCTAACAGGCTGTCCAACTTCAAAGATAACATCAGTGCGGTGGGTTCCTGGTTAGTTGATATTCAGTCGCAGGGGCTTTTGATTGATTATCTGTATGTGAAATCTCCGGATATAAAAGACCCAAAAGCAGAAGCAGGATTTTTCCAGAAAATGTGGTATTCCATTCGTAGGTTTTTTGCGTCCTTCGACAGCTCTTCCGATTCTGTCGGAACAACAGATGAAGAGGGGACGCGCAAAGTTACAGTATGGCTGAATTCTGCAGGAACAACAAGTGCAGGACGCGATCAGGCACAGATTATTAAGGACTTAATTGATGAAAGCTTTACACCAGAAAAAGGAATCGTAGTAGATTTGCAGCTTGTACAAGGTTCCCTGATAGAAGCGACATTAGCAGGCATGGGACCCGATGTGGCATTGATGATTGGAGAAGACCAGCCTGTCAATTTTGCAATCCGTGGTGCGCTGCAGGATTTAACGGAGTTTTCTGATTATAAAGAAGTGCTGGGGCGGTTTTATGATTCGGCGGTGACGCCGTTCTGGTATGAGGGAGGGCTGTATGCGCTTCCGGATACACAGGTGTTCAATATGCTGTTCTACCGGACAGATGTATTTTCAGAATTAGACATAGAAGCGCCTAAGACATGGACTGAATTTTACAGCATCCTGCCGGTTATTCAGAGGAATAACCTGCAGGTAACAGTACAGGATATTTTTCCGGCGCTGCTGATGCAGAACGGAGGTTCCTACTATAACGAAAGCGGAACAAAATCATTACTGGATTCGCAGGTTGCAATTGATGCAATGACGACTTATACGGATTTGTATGTAAAATATGGATTTGAAGTAAAGACGGATTTTTACTCCAGATTCCGTTCTGGTGAACTGGTAATGTCGATTCAGCCTTACAATATGTACAATCAGCTGATGGTAGCGGCACCTGAAATCAATGGGTTGTGGGAAATGGCTCCGATACCGGGAGTGCCAAAGGCAGACGGCACGATTGACAATTCCCAGAATGCATCCGTGACAGGAAGCGTTATGCTGGATTCCTGCAAGGATAAAGAAGCGGCTTGGGAGTTTATGAAGTGGTGGAGCAGCGATGAAGTAAAGGCAAAGTATGCAGTTTCTTTAGAGGGGATGTTGGGAGCAAGCGCACGTTTTACTCCTGCTAATATTCAGACGCTTGGCATGCTGCCTTGGTCGGATGAAGAGGTCGTAACACTGACTGCCGCCTGGGATAATGTGATTGGCATTCCACAGCTTCCGGGAAGCTATTATACATCCAGAGGCTTGACCAATGCATTCCGCAGCATTGTCTACAATGCGGATTTCCCAAGATATGCGATGCGTCTTCAGACAAAGTATATCAACGAAGAAATCACAAGGAAACGTCAAGAATTTAACCTGAGTACAGAATAAGATTGAAAACCGGAGGTTTTCAATTGGGGGATTAGAATGTCAAAAGCCCCTTTGGGGCATAACCGGACACAATATGTGGTTTTGCAAGTAAACTTGCAAACACACATATTTGTGCCGGTTAGTGCAAAGCACTCTTTTGGCACCCTAATCATGGGAGATTTGCGCTGTACACAAATCTCCGGACTTTGAAGGGAGTTAAATTGATGAAAGAGCAGATATATTCCATATGGAGAATATTTTTCCCCAAGCGTGTGAAAAGCACCATGAGCTTGTGGCAGAGGATGAAGAGAAGCAAAACAAGCTATATGCTGCTGGCACCTTACTTTATCCTGTTCACGATATTTACCATTATTCCTGTCTTTGCAGCAATTGGGCTCAGTTTTACCTATTTTAATATGCTGAATGTCCCGGAGTTTATCGGGTTGTCCAATTATAAGGCACTGTTTCTGAATGATGAAATATTCCTCCTTGCGATAAAAAACACGATTGTATTTGCGGTGATTACGGGACCGATTGGTTACTTTTTGTGCTTTATCCTTGCATGGTTTATCAATGACCTTCCAAAGCCGCTGCGCACCTTTATGACATTGGTATTCTACGCACCGAGCCTGTCAGGAAACATGTATATGATTTGGCAGTATATCTTTTCTGACGACCAGTATGGTATGGCAAACTCTTTTCTGATGACTTTTATGGAAGTCGGCATTATCGACGACCCGATAAAGTGGTTTACAGATGAAAAGTATGTGATGATGGCGTTAATTATTGTTCAGTTCTGGCTCAGCTTAGGTGCAGGTTTCTTGGCATTTATGGCAGGCTTTAAGGTAGTAGACCGTTCTATTTATGAGGCAGGAACGATTGACGGAATCAGAAACCGTTTTCAGGAGCTGATTTATCTGACCCTGCCTTCCATGAAACAGCAGATGCTGTTTGGTGCGGTAATGCAAATATCCTCTTCCTTTGCGGTAGGAGGCATCTCCATTGCATTGGCAGGATTTCCAAGTACCAATTATTCTGCACATACTATCATGACCCACATACATGATTACGGAAGTGTCCGTTATGATATGGGATATGCCTGTGCAATTGCAACTATATTGCTGCTGGTAATGCTGTTAGTAAATAAGGTAATCCAGGCAGTACTTGTTGAGAAAGATTAGGAAGGAAGCGGGGCGAGGTAGGGCATGGTAGAAGCGGTTAAAAAAACATACGTTTCTGCAATTGAGAAATGGAAATATAGAAAAAAGAGGGATTTGAACCGTTCAAAGGGCGGTAATGTCTTAGTGTTTTTATTGCTTGCAATACTTGGTGCGTTTATGGCACTTCCAATTGTCTATTCTATAGTGCAGGCATTTAAACCAATGGAAGAGATTTTTATTTTCCCGCCTAGATTTACGGTTCAGAATCCAACAGGAAAGAACTTTAAACTGATTGGCCAGCTGGCAGGAAGCCTTTGGGTGCCGTTTTCCAGATATTTATTCAACAGTATTTTTGTCAGCTTTACTGGAACATTCGGAAATGTACTGATTTCTTCTATGGCGGCGTATCCGCTTGCCAAGCATGATTTTCCGGGCAAGAAGATGCTGTTTCGTCTTGTCACAATATCCCTGCTGTTTACAGGGGGCGTAATAGAGCTGCCTAGATATATTGTAATGGCGAAGCTGCACATCATCAATACGTATTGGGCGCTGATTCTTCCTACAATTGCATCTTCTATGGGACTGTTCCTGATGAAGCAGTTTATGGAGCAGTTAAATAACTCTTTGTTAGAGGCTGCAAGAATTGACGGCATGAACGAATTTCAGATTTTCTTAAAGATAGTGATGCCGCTTGTAAAACCGGCATGGCTGACACAGATTATCTTTGCATTCCAAGGCGTGTGGAGCATGACAGGAGGCAATTATATCTATAAAGAAAACTTGAAACTGTTTCCGACGGCGCTTGCCCAGATACAGTCCGGCGGAATTGCCAGAGCGGGAGTTGCCGCAGCTGCATCCTTGGTGATGCTGATACCGCCTGTGATTATGTTCTTAATTACGCAAAGCAGTATCATGGAGACAATGGCTCATGCAGGAATCAAAGAGTAGGGGGTGGTAGGAATGAAAAGAATAAGTGCTTTATTTCTTGCTGTCTGCCTCATAATTGCCATGATGCCTGCCGTAACAGCAAAGGCGGACTATCGCTATGACGAATTCGATATGAGCAAATCTGCACAGGCAGCCTATGTAGCCGAGAAAAACTACAATGGCAGGCAGTTAGACATTGGGGATTTTAAAAGCCCTGCGGATATTTATGTATATGAAGATTCCTATATTTTTGTTTTGGATAATGGAAACAACAGAATCGTCGTTTTAAATGACAGGTTTGAAGTAGAAAAAGTGATTGAATCTGTTATGCAGGGGACTGAGGCTCTTGACATCAGCGGAGCGAAAGGTATTTATGTATCGCCGGAAGGAAAGATATATATCGCGGATACAAAGAACAGCCGTGTTATTATAGCGGATCAGAACGGAACCGTGCTTCAGGTTCTTGGAAGGCCGGATTCCATATTGTTTACGGAAAGTGTCACATTTCTGCCTAAGAGCGTTGTCACCGACACGACCGGAACAATTTATATCGTCAGTGAGAATTCTACACAGGGCGCGTATATGCTAAACCCTGCAGGAGAGTTCCTTGGATTCTATGGACGTAACGAAGTGGACGTTACAGCAGACGTATTGTTTCAGGCTATGCTCCGGCAATTTGTATCAGAGGAACAGAGAGCCAAGATGAGCAACTTTATTCCGGTAGAGTTTGCAAATTTTGATGTGGACAGAGAAGGCTTTATTTATACAGTAACAGCTTTTTCTAGTACTCCAAAGTCATCCTCAATGATAAAGAAATTAAATCCGTTAGGAAAGAATATTCTTTCCAAAGAATACCGGACCTGGGGCGATGAGCCGGACGGAGTTAATTTCCGGACAAATTATGTGGATATTGCAGCAGATGACAATGGATTCATCTATGCGCTGGATTCCTATAACGGACGTATCTTCATGTATGATAATACCGGCTTCCAGGTTGCCATATTTGGCGGAACCGGTACACAGCTTGGAACATTTAATACGGCAGCTGCGATAGACACGATTGGGAATCGGGTTGTGGTGTTAGACTCCAAGAAGAACAACCTGACAGTATTCCACCGTACTTCTTTCGGGCAGCTTCTGGTGGATGGGCTGACGCTCTATAATCAAGGCAGAATGGATGAGGCTCTGCCGTACTTTGAAGAGCTTGTAAAGATGGATGCCAATTTCTTTTATGCCTATTATGCGATGTCAGAGACCTATTATGACATGGAAGAGTATAAACTGGCAGAGAAATATGCGCTTCTTTCCCAGCAGTCCCAAGAGGTTTATTCCAAGGCAAAGAAAATGCTGCGGAACGACTTGCTGAGAGACAATTTTACCCTTGTATTTGTATTGGTTATATTTGCGGCATTAGGTGTGATGGCAGTTTCCAAAGTAGTCGCGGCAAAGCGTAAAGAACGCTACCAGACGGCGATACAAAATGGGAAGAGAGTAAGGGACGGTTTTTATGCCAAGATGCCAAAATGGAAGTATCCGTTTTATATCCTGCGCCATCCGGTAGACGGCTATCACGAAATGAAAAACAATAAAAAATACTCTATGCTTACTGCTAATATTATTTTGGGGGCATGGGTTCTGCTCAGTATTTTGAACTGGGGATACATTGACTATGATTTCAGGGATAAATTCCAGGATGTTTCATTATTCCAGGTTCTGCTGACGACAGTTATGATTTTTGCTTTGGTAGTAGTTGCTAACTGGTGTTTCTGTACTTTGATGGAAGGAAAAGGGCGGCTTCCGGAAATTTGGGTCTGTGCAGCCTATGCATTGCTTCCATATATCATCTGCGGATATATCCGTCTGGTTCTGTCTTATGTGATGGTATATGATGAGGCAGTATTCCTCTCTTATCTGACAATGATAGCGGCACTGTGGAGCTTTTTGCTGTTCCTGCTGGGGCTTTCCGTCTTGCATGACTATGGGTTGTCCAAAACAATTGCTTCTTTTATGCTGACAGTATTTGGTGTGTTGATTGTAGTATTTTTCCTCATTCTTATATCTGGACTGATAGTACAGATTTACAGCTTCTTTATGACAATTTATAGCGAAATAAGATACCGCATGTTGTAAAGCAGGTCAGGAAAGAGGGAAAAAGCAAAGAGAGTAGGGCAGCATGGAGGTTATGATGAAAAAAATAAGAATGACATTGGCATGTAGTGTTATTTGCGCATTGCTTCTGGGTACAATCTGCTACAGCACAGTGAATGCAGAGGGTGAGGAAGAGCAGACCCAAAATGAGCATGTATCCAGTGGGAATTTTGCGGCTCCATCCAATGAACACTACACTATGAAAGTGGCGGAAAATGCAGGATTTGAGCTGATGGCAAACGAGGATGGAAACATTGCGGTGCTGGACAAAAAAAGCGGGCATCTTTATGAATCCAACCCTCAGGAAAAAGATCCAAAGGCCATCGGAATCAATATGACAAACTTAAAGAGCCAGATATATATTACATTTGCGGATATGTCCGGAAACGTGAGTACCAAAAACAGCCAGACGGAATGCGTAAACAAGGGATGGCTGACATATTCGCCGACAGAAAACGGAGGGATTCGCTTCCTGTACGATTTCCAAGGCAGTGGGTTTGAAATCCCGGTGGAGTATCATTTAAATGAGAAAGGCTTGGTTGCAAGCATCGTTGTAAGCGACATTGTTGAGCAAAAAGACGGAAAAGAGCTTTATCTGACGAATGTTGCGCTGCTTCCTTTTTTCGGGGCTGCGGGCATGGAAAGCGAAGGGTATATGCTTGTGCCGGATGGGTCCGGAGCCTTGATTTATTTAAACAATGACAAGGCGACTTATGGCGCTTATTCACAGGCAATCTACGGAAGGGACACGGCTCTGATTACAGAAAAGCTTTCCGCAGAAAGTGAAACGGCGAGAATTCCGGTGTTTGGGATGAAGGACGGAAATGACGGATTTTTAGCAATTGTCACAGAAGGAGATACAAGCGCCACGGTGAATGCACTGACAAGCGGAACACTGAACAGCTACAACAATGTATATGCTTCGTTCTGCTACCGTCCGTTTACAAGGACAACGTTCCTGCAAGGAAATACCTATGCTTCCAATGGGATGGGAGGAGATACGGTAATTTCTCTGGCAATCTCTCCGGTTGTTCCAAAACTGGATACCTATTCCATAGAGTATGTACTGATGTCAGAAGAAGACCTTGACTATGTGGATATGGCAGTGGTTTATCGGAATTATTTGAAAGAAACCTACGGACTGTCTGCAAAAGAAAGTGCAAAAACATCGCCGTTTTATGTGAACCTGCTGGGCGGCCTTGAAGTAGAGAAGTATATTTTAGGAATAAAGACAAATACGCTGTCTCCGCTTACTACATTTTCACAGGCACAGGAATTGCTCTGTCAGCTGAAAGAGGCGGGAATTGATGATTTTGCAGTAAAATATACCGGCTGGCAAAAAGGGGGACTGGAATCCAAAATCCCTGCGGACATCAGTTTTGAGCGGAAGCTGGGAGGAAAAAGCGGCTATTCTGAGCTTATTGAGTTTGCAGAGCAGAACGGTATAGAGCTGTTTATGGATTTTGACTTTGTGAATCTTTATGAGGGCGGAAACGGAATTTCACTCTATTCTGATGCGGCACAGACAGTAGGTTCCACTCCGGCATACCAGTATACCTATAACTACAACCTGCTGACAAAAAACGATAAAGAGCGTTGGGAAATCTTGTCTCCTTCCAAGATGGCAAAGGCTGTGAATTCTATGTTAGAAGAGAAGGAGAAGCTGAAAGGAGCAGGACTGGCATTATCAACGCTTGGCAGTAATATTTATTCGGATTTTACCCACAAAAAAGAAGGAATTGACAGGGCAGATGTCCGGACTATTTGGGAAGAAATATTTGCAGAATGCAGCAATCAGTTTGGCCAGATTATGGTTGACAGCGGAAATGCTTATACGTTCCCTTATGTCAGCCACATCTATGATGTGCCGTTAAATTCTTCGGGATATGACATTGAGGATGAGGCCATACCGTTTTACCAGATTGTGCTGCATGGTATGCTGTCTTACTCTACAGAACCGGTTAACCTGAGTGCCACGCCGGAAAACCTGATGTTAAAAGCGGCAGAAACAGGAAGCAGCCTTTCTGCCTGCCTGATGTATGCGGGCAATGAAACGCTGATTGATACAAAGTACAATTATATTTACAGCGGCAACTATGAAACCTGGGTAACTACACTTGCTTCTTACTACGAGAAAACAAACGGTTTTCTTAAGTTAGTGGCAGGGGCAGAGATAACAGGACATAAGAAGCTGCAGGAAGATGTGTATCGGACTACGTTCTCAAACGGAGTTGCAGTTTATGTCAACTATCTGGACAGGGAAGTGACGGCAGACGGCATTACGGTTCCGGCAAAAGATTTTGTTTATAAGGAAGGGGTGGCAGAATGAGTAGGACCTCTGGTAAAAAGAAGAAAAAGAAAAATAAGATGCAAAAAAGAGAGGCCCTGTACGGTTATCTGTTTATCCTTCCTTGGATTCTTGGTTTTATTGCCTTATTCCTGCGGCCGCTGATTGTATCTGTACAATATGCATTCAGCAAGGTGAGATTCACGCCGCAAGGAGTAGTGACCGAATTTGCAGGCTGGGAGAACTTCACTTCGCCGTTTACCAGTGATGTTTACTTTGTAAGCAAAACGTTTGCGCCCGGAGTTTCGAGCTTCTGGTATGAGACGATATTGGTTTGCCTTTTCAGTTTGTTTATTGCTATACTGCTGAACCAGAAATTCAGAGGAAGAGCATTTGCCAGAGCTATGTTTTTCCTTCCCGTGATTATTGCGAGCGGCATCGTCATACAGGTGCTTCGCCGAAACGGAATGGACACAGATTTGGAGACAGAAAACAGCTATGTGTTCAGCAGCGACGGCTTGGCGGTTTTGCTGAATTCCATTGGCTTCCCGGAGCGTATCCGGACAATATTTGAGGAAATTTCCAATAGGATTTTTGATATTGTCTGGTTGTCAGGTATTCAGATTATCCTGTATCTGTCCGGTCTGCAGAGCATTCCGAAGTCGGAATATGAAGCGGCGCAGATTGAGGGCGCTACGGCATGGGAGTGTTTCTGGAAAATTACATGGGTAAGGATTTCGCCAATGACATTGGTTGTAGTCGTCTATTCGATTATCGACTCCTTTACCAATGTGTCAAATAAGCTGATTAGTTGGACTTATACGCAGTATACCAACAACAATATGGGAGTCAGCTCTGCGATAGGATGGCTGAACTGTGTCATAGTATTTGCTGTTTTGGCTGTAGTAAGTGCATGGATGTCAAGGCATGTTTTTTATGTCAATGAAGAGTAGGCGGTGGGTGGCATGAAGAAATTAATGCATGTTCATAAAAAGAAAACGATCAAAGCAGCCAGAGTGCTGTGGTCCATCACGAGGTTTCTGCTGTTTTTTATTATCGGGTTTGTTATCATCTATCCTTTATTGCAGATTATTTCAAAAACCTTTATGCCGGTGGAGCAGTATTCGGACCCAAGTGTTATCTGGATTCCAAAATCACTTACTCTGACGAACATAAAAGCGGCAATGATGGGGCTGGATTTTTGGCCGACCATAGGAAGAACGGCTTTGCTGTGTTTTGTGTGTGCAGCCTTGCAGGTCGTAATGTGTGCCATTGTAGGATATGGCTTTGCCAGATTCCAGTTTAAGCTAAGAGGCCTGTTGTTTGGGATGGTCATACTGACAATTGTAGTGCCGACGCAGCTGGTTTTCATACCGCTTATGGTGCAGTACCGGTACTTTGACTTCTTTGGCATCAGCCATCTGATTGCGCTGTTTACCGGAGAGGATTATACAAAATATACAATCAGCCTGATTAACAGCAGGTTTACGTTTTATCTGCCGTCACTGCTTGGTGTAGGCATCCGGTCGGGACTGTTTATCTACATTTACCGCCAGTTCTTCCGCAATATCCCAAAGGAGCTTTCGGAAGCTGCGATGATTGACGGCTGTGGTCCTTGGAAGACATTTGTAAGAGTAATGCTTCCAAATGCAAAGGCATCTGCACTGACTGTATTTTTGTTTTCCATTGTTTGGCACTGGAATGAAACGATGATGTCGAATTCCTTTTTCTCTACGGGAAATAAGCCGCTTTCCGTGGCAGTGCAGGCAATATCCGATGCTTATGGTGCCAATGAGAGTGTCATAGCTTCGATTGTAGAAAGCGGGCTTTATAAGGCAGTCGGCCGTAATTTGCAGGCGGCACAGGGAATTGCCTATGGTGCGATTTTGCTGTTTTTGATACCGCCGCTTGTTCTCTATATTTTTACTCAGAGATTCTTTGTAGAAGGCGTGGAGTCTTCCGGAATCAAAGGATAGAAACTTTACTTAACGGTTATAATCCTATTTGGGATTGTAATAAATAAACATTTACATGAGGAGGTTTATCATGAAAAAAAGACTAATCAGCGTTTTGCTGGCAGCAGTGATGTGCACAAGCCTTTTGGCTGGCTGCGGAAAGGGATCTGAGGACCCAGAATCAACACCAACACCGGCGCCGACCAGCGCTACACCGGACCCTAATAAGGGACAGAACGACAATCAGGGAAATAGCGGAGAAGTAACTCCTTCTGTACCTGAAGTTCAAGGATGGAGCTATCAGAATGTAGATAAGCTTGACAACCCAAATGTAACGATTGCGCTTTACTGGGCAGCAGATGAAGTAGTACAGTCTGCGATTGATGCATTTGAGGCAAAGTATGGCGGAAAGGTTACAGTCAATGTAGTAGGCTGGAACAAGGGCGCAGCAGCCATTCAGGAGTCTATGGCTACCGGCGATTTGTTTGACCTTGTGTATACAGAAGGAAATGCAAGATTCCCTGGCGATGCTGTAGACCAGCTGTATGCACCAATTGATGATTACTTGGATTACAGTGTATGTGATCAGGCTTCTGCAGATGCGTTCTTGTTTAAGGGAGAACATTATGTGTACACAAACTACGCAATCACATCTCCTTACCTGATTATTTATAACAAGACAATCTTTGCAGAAGAAGGCTTAAAAGAGCCGGTTGATCTGTACAATGACGGTGAATGGACTTATGCGAAGTTCTTAGAGTACATGGCATACTTCACAAGAGATACTGACGGTGACGGCGAAATCGACCAGTGGGGTCTTGGACCAAGATTTAAGAGACAGAACTTTGGCTGGGCAAATGATGGTATGCCGGTATATGAAGTAGGTGACGGTACTCTTGCAGTTGGTATTGATACTCCAGAATGCATGCAGTGGTATGAATTCTTAAGCGGTTTTGGCCAGATCAATACAAAGTGCCCGGGCGATGGCGGCTGGCTTGAGACAAGACAGTGCGTTATGTATTCCGAGGCAGGACCTAGCGCAGGCCTTAGTGCAGACAGAACTACAACAGATGAGTTTGATTTCGTGCCGCTTCCTACATACGACGGAAGACAGGCAACAACACCGGTATGGGATAATGGCTATGCTCTTGTAAACGGTGCACCGAATCCAGAAGGCGCAGCTGTTCTGGCATCTATGATCTGCAAGGCGAAATTAGACAACTATACTACACAGCTTGAGAGCCAGTATAGCAAGGAACAGATTGACAGATATATGTCCATCATGGAGAAGACAATGCCTCAGAGAAGAAAGTATGCAGGCGTATCTGATGTGGGCGAAGGCGATGCATTAAACGGCACTCCGGCACAGACAATTATCGAGACTTATAAATCTCAGCTGGAAGCAGAAGTGGCAGCTTACAACGAAGCATTAAAGAAATAATGCAGTGCAGTTATAAATCAGAATTAGTGTAAAGCAATCAGAGGAAGGGCATATGGCGGGCTAAGACTGCCGTATGCCCTTCTTTTTTGATACTAGGGGTTAAAAACTGCGTAGTTTGGCTGCGCAGAAATGAGGTGGAAGATGATACTGGGACAGCCTGAAAAAATGCTTTCTGCGAAAGAGGAATATCGGCTGATATTGCCTCAGATAATGGACATTTCCGAGCAGGAAGGAATAAAATTGGAACTGGAGCTTCTTACAGATGAGCTATGCGAACTGGAAATCATATTATATCCTTTGCATATTGCAAGACCGGAGTTTTTCCCATCTGTAAAGGGACATATTGCGCTGAAAGGAAAGGGATTCCACAAAGCAGAACTTCCGTTTGAACAGTTTGAATTCCGGCAGATGGTAAGGGCATTCTTGACTTATTTAGATGGCATTTCAGTCCGCTTGGTAAGTGGTGGCCCGGTACTGTTAAAAGGCATAAAAGCAGGATGTATGGGGGATTTTTCTGTATATGTGAAAGGAAGTTCAAAAACAGGGGAGAGCAATGATACGGTAAGCTATACTGTTTCTTTAAGCAATACATCATGCAGACAGAGGCTTGTCAATGTCCGTCAGAGCATGTATGGAAAGGAATGCCTCCCGGCAGAATATGAGCCTTTTGCTGCATTGGAAGCTTATGAAACCAAAGATTATGTTATAAAAATAAAAATAACAGAAGATATTCCGGCTGGAGGACTGGAGAAAAGCAATTTTCTTTTTGTGCCGGATGGAGACGGCACGCAGGCCAAAAAGGTGACGCTATACACTTCTAAGGCGAAGAAGCATCCGTATCTTTTTTTGAAAGAGGAGCAGTGGGAAAAAAGAAAGGCAGCTATTTTAAAAGATGAAAAGCTGCAGCAGGTATATTTAAAACAATATCAAGAACCGGCAGAGAACTGGAGGGTTCCGGAGATATCAAAGCAGGAGAGCTTTGTTTATCCAAGCTATTCGCAAAATGGTCTTTTTCAGACTGCCGTGGCTTGGAAACTGAGTGGAAACGACATTTATTTGCAGAAAGTGCTGCAATATTTAACCGGACTGCTGGATGAAAAGGATGGTTATCTGGCAACAAGGCAGTCTTATTTTGTATTTATTGAAAACAAGGAAGAATACGCCAGAGGCGATTTTAAAGTACATCGTGCCGTGAATGCCGGATGGGTTCAGGAGGCTGAATTCTTTAATAAAGTGGCAATGACATATGATTTGCTGTACGGTTATTTTACAAAAGAGCAGCACGAATGCATGGAAAAATGCCTGCGCAATTATATGAAATTTGCAGGTTGGCGACTGACCGACGGAGACGGAAATAACTTTCAGCTGGCAGAAGCGACAGCAGGCCTGCTGTGCGCGATGGTGCTTCAGGATTATGAAATGACGGAGCGCTTCTTATATGGATATAATGGTTATATGGATTTGCTGTCGGCTGTTTTTCTGGATGATGGAATGTATTTTGAAGAGGCAACCGGCTATATGAAACTGGCAGGAGAGATTTACTTTGATGCCGTCAATGCGGCAGAAAATTTTGGAATTGCGTTAAAACATGCAAGAGTTCCGGCATCGTTTGACCGAAATATCCTGCATTCTCCTTGGTCAATGCGAGAAGAGTGGGCGGAAGACGGCAAGCCGTTCCTTGGCATGAGCTTTAGGCGTTTTGAACAGTTTACCAATCCACACAGGACGCTGAAAGATTATTTTGACTGTACTGCAAAGCTCCTCAATGACAGGGGAATCCTGTTTTCCATCAATGACAGTAATGAGCAGGATTTTACGGAATTATATAAAAAGGCATATTTTCTTTATGAGGAACCGCTTTATAAGAAAATAGCAGATTTATCGGATAAGCCGGAGCTTTTACTGGTTCCGGAAGAAGCAGAAAAGTATGAACTTGGAAAGCAGTCTGTACTGCTGCCAGGTGCCGGAATGGGAATCCTGCGAGATGGGAGCAGCCAGGCTGTCTTAAAATTCGGGACACATGGCGGCTATCATGGGCATTACGACAGGCTGAGCCTTGCTTCTTTTATAAAAGAGAACCGGACGTTCCATAACAATGAGTTTGCATGGTTTGGGTATGACTCCTTTTTGTTTAAGATGTGGGTACAGACTTCAGTGGCCCATAACATGGTAGTAGTGGATGGCAGGATGCAGAAGCCTTCACCATGCGACTGCATTTATTATGCAGACGAGGAAGAGTTCAGTGCCGTCTGCGCCCAGACAGAAACGGAATGGATGGATCCGCCATATGGGGGACAGACACCGTATCCGCTTATATTCCCGGAGGAAAAATGCAAAAAAGAAGGACGTTTTATTCTGGCTCCGGAGCAGAGGCGGGCACAAGGCGAAATTGGAGATTATTCCGAACCGGTACTCCAAAGAAGGCTTTTAGTGCTGTTTCACGGTTACTGTATTGTATGGGACTATTTGGAGGGGAAAGAAGAGCATCGGTACGATTGCCTTTATCATCCTATGGGAAAGTTTAAAAATGAAGTTAAAGTTAAATTTAATTATCGGAAAAGGTTTTCCGAAGAGCCATTTGGAGCAGGGCAGTTTATTCTGAACTGCTATACCACATCCCTCTCTGGCACAGTAAACTTAAAGTTCCATGAGGCAGCAGAAAAGGTGAATGGCAATGACATAATAGCCAATCTGCCAGAGACTTCTATATGGAGAGCTTATCCGCAGTCCGGGGAAGTGACAATTGGAAAATATCCTTATCGGGCAGATACGTTTACTGAAGAAAATATAAAATCTACTTTAAACTATTTTGAGGACCCACTAAAGAAGACCGTCAGCTTTTCTTCTAAAGGAAAACAGGCAAAGTTTATCACATTGCTTGAGGCAGGGCAGAGCACAGGGCGCATTAAAGAGGTGCAGTGCGATGGATTTAACACTGTTACAATTGAAGAAGTGAGCGGGGAGAAGTGGAAAATTGCTGTGATGGGGATGGAAAAAAGAAGCGAAAAAATAACAGTGGAAGTCAGCCGCAGCTAGAAAAAATATATAAATAAAGGAATGGGACTTTGGGATTTATTCAGGTTCCATGTCCCATTCCTTGCAATTTTGAGGATTGACAAATTTGCTTCTATAGATTGTACGGCTTGAAATAGTTCTTCTGACCATCTTCTGTCCGGTATGCCGACCGGTACTGGCTTGGGGTCATACCGGTCAGCTTTTTGAACTGCCGCATAAAATGAAGCTCGTTTTCATACCCACAGAAGGAAGCCAAAGAAGAGATGGACATTTCTGAAGTGCAGAGATGGAACTGTGCAAATCTGATCCGGGCGTTGATAATGTCCTGAATGCAGGTTACTCCAAAAAATTCTTTGTACAGATGCTGGAAATGGGAAATACTTAAATGGATTCTTTCGGAAAGTTCGGCAGTTTCCCATTTTTTATTAGGAGTATTTAAAATTTCCATACGCAGTTTATTCATGGAATGGTAATATTTGCTGCTGATTTTACCGTTTGATGCTTCATAAAGCTGATTGGCAATCGAAAAAAGAAGTGCATGCATCAGGGAATCCATGACCTCTTTTTTATAGAGATGTGTAGAAAGCTTTTCTAACACAACTCGTTTGCTGTAGTTTGTCAAAGTCCTCATATTAGGCAGGATAAACGGTTTGTTCATAGGGATTCCCAGCTCTTCCAAAAGCGTTTCGTCCTTATCGTGCAGTTCAAAATGAATCCAGTCGTCATTATAATGGGGTTCTCTGCAGCCATAATGGATAGGGGAATGCGGCTTGTAAAGCATAATCGTATTCGGCGGCATATCTATAAAAGTGCCGTCAATTTCAAAAAACGATTCTGTTTTAATCAGAAGCAGAGTGTAGTCCTCATAGCCGCTTGGATAGACAGTGTTCAGAGCTGCCTTGTGCATAGAATCATAGCCACAGAAATTTATTGTAATCATCGCAGGTTCCTCCTAATATTGCCGGCAGCATATCAATGCCATTGCCAAAATAAAGTGCTGCCGTTGCGAAAATGCAGTGTAAAAAAATCTGCGCATTGCAGAAAAAATCAGTTAATGCTATTTTATGAAATTGTATCTTTTTTGTCAAGTTGATATAATTGAAAAAAATGTATATTGCTATGGATATGGCTGATAAAAAATTGGAAGCCAAGGTATAATTTTCTATGAAATGCTGTTTGTTTGCAGCAGAAAAGAGGCAATTATGAAGAATCGGATGGATTTATGTCAGGAGTGGAAACAGGAAAAACTAGAGAACGGAATCCGTTTTCTGTATCCTGCACCGGAGGGTGCAGGAAGGCGTCCGCTGGGATTTGACTTTGCAAACGATGCTGCCGCTGATGTCATGAGGTGGCATGGCTTTCATTTACAATTGGTTACAAATGAGCCGAATAAGTCAGTAACCGTAACGGCAGGATTTTTTGACGGCAGCAAACTTCAGACGATGCTTGTGTTTGCAGAAGCAGGGGAACATTGCTGTCAGCTTGCGCTGCAGGATTTTGAGGTGGAGCGAGCAAAAACAAATATTTGGAGAGAATTGGTTTCTGTCGAAGTGACAGGAGCTATGGAAATAAAGAATATGAAGCTGCTCAGAGGCAGCAGCATTTACGTGGAAACCGGCATCCTTGGGAAGTCAGGCAACGTCTCAGAAACCGTACAATATAAAATGGTGGTACATAATTGCCGTGGCTGCAGACAGACAGTATCGGCAGTTCAGGCAGTAGAAGGCTGGGAATCCATGTATGCGGAGATTTCCCCGGAGAATTTTTTGCTGGAACCTTATGGTTCTAAAGAGATTACGGTTTCCGTCTGTGTCCATGACTATATGCCGGCGGGGGCACATGAGAAAACAACAATCCGGCTGATACCGGAAGGAAATTCAGCGGAGGCAGAAGAAATATCCGTATTTACACTTCGCGCATTGGAACATCCTTATATCTATCATACAAAAGAGAAATGGAAAGAAGTTGCAGAAAGGATTCAGAGGGAACCTGCGTTTTTAGAAGGCTATGAAAAGCTGCGCGTGGATGCCGATGGGTGGGAAGTTCCGGCGATGGTTCCGTTTGGTGAGAGGGATTATTGTTATGATACAAGGCAGGAACATTATGTGATGTCCTGCGCCTATCTGTATTCCATCACAGGCGAACGTATCTATGCGGAAAAGATTGCGGCTTTTTTCCGGTTTTTTATAAGTCCGGAGGAGGGGTATCCGGTTCGGAAGAAAGGCTGCAGCCAGTCTTATGTCCAAGAAGGACATTTTTTCCAGCATCTGGCGCTTGCTTACGATATGATTTATGACGCAGGAGTTCTGTCAGAAGAGGAGCATAGAGGGATAGAACAGTGCTTCCGGATTTATATGGAGATATTAGACAGGCACGTCTGCAATGGACATATTTCCAACTGGGTGTTGTCAGAACTGACCGGAGCAGTATATTGTGCGATGGTATTACAGGATTTTGAACGAATGAAGCGTTTTCTGTTTGGGCCATGCGGCAGTTTTGAGCAGCTTTGCCACGGTACATTTGCAGACGGCTGGTGGTACGAATGCTCTGTAGGATACAATATTTGGGTTTCGTCTATGTATCTGCACAGCGCACATGCACTGCTTCCGTTTGGAATTGATCTGATTCACTACCGTTTTCCGCTTTCTTATGGAAAGGAAGTAGGCAGCATTTACAAAGGGGAGAAAAGAAGCATCAGACATGGGATGTATAATGAAAAATGGGGAGGAATAAAAAAGAGTTCTGTTTGCATTAAGGATTTATTTGATGCGGTTATTCCTTTTTTAGATGACAGAGGGGTACTGTTTGGTATCAATGATTCAGACGAAAAGAAGATTGAAGGGGTGCATTTTGGCTCTACTTTTGATTTGGCATATACGCATTACAAAGACCCTGCCTATCTTCCGGTTATCAAGCGCTTTGATATGGCAGACCCGGTATTTGGCCATGCAGACCTTCCGGAATATGATCTTGGGGAGGCATATAAAAGTGCGTACTCTGACAACATCGGCATCGCAATGCTGCGCAGCCAGACAGAAGGAAGAGAGCCGAGGCAGCAGATTCAGGCAGTACTGCGGTATGGTTCCCACGGATATGCACATGGGCATTTTGACAGAACAGAGCTGCTGTCTGTCATGCGCTATGGGCGGAGCTTCTATAATCCGGAGCATGTCTGGTGGGGCTATGGGCATTTTATGTATAAGTTCTATGTGCAGAATTCCAATACAAAGAACATGGTTGTCGTAGATGGGAAAATGCAGGTTCCGGCAGATGCAGGGAGAGTACTGTTCTATAGCGGAAGGAAGCTGCAGGCGGCGGCAGTCCGGACCAAAAGCAGATGGGGATTCCCGCCGTTTGGCGGCATGATATATAACGGAAAGGAAAGCTTAAGAGAACGCTGCGAGTACAACGCCAGCGACCTGCCATCTTATGATGCCGCCCCATATGGGGAAATCACGGAACTGACAGAACCGATTGTGCAGACAAGAGTAATGGCAGTGTTAGACGACTGCATTGTGCTTTTTGATTCGGCTTATGGCGGCGAAACAGAACATCGATATGAAAACCTGATGCAAATAAAGGGTTTTCAAAGCTTAGAACAGATAGGTGACAGGGGCAGCATCCGTATGAAAACTCATACCGGAAAAAAATCGGAGGATCCAAGAAGCGATGAGCAGTTTATTACAGACTGCTTCTGGTATGAGGCAGAAGGGGAGACGGTTGCCAGATTTGTAACGAAATTCGGAGAGGGAGAGGACCTTAGAGGAACACGCAGCCGCTATGGTGAAGAAGGCGATTTATGCATGGATGTCTATACAGCATGGCCGCAAAGGAGCGTGCAGTCTGTTGGGCTGGCAGCAGAAGACTTGGGTATGAAAGCACCGTATGATTTTAAAGCATGGATAGACGGCAGCTGTGTGGAAAGCTTTTCTGCAAATGCCTGGCTGCTTGGCGCAAGGAAACTTGATATAAAATTAGATCCACAAAACCATGTTTTGAGATTGGAGATATTCCATCGTCCATTGTATACAGAACAAATGTATCCTCACGACTCCAAACAGTGCCTGTTCCTTGGGGACGCTCATCTGGAGCTGGAAGATGGGAGAAAACTTTCATTGGCAGAGCTTCCGGCCATGCAGACAAACATTGATGCCGGGCATGGAATCGGCAGGGATTATGAAGGAGGAAGGGTTCTGATAGAAGGAAACGAGTATGCGGATGCGATTCCTGTCAGTGCCGTGGATCACACACAGCCTGCGATATTGGAGTATGACTTAAGCGGATTAAGGGCAGTACGCCTGAGAGGAATCCTTGGTGCAGATAATTTCCCGGGAGAAGAAGGGCAGCGCCGTACAACTTACGGAGTAGGGCAAAACGCAGTGCACGGCAGGTTTGTTACCGTGATAGAACCGCATGAAGGAACAAAAAAAGTAGCTTCTGTAGAAGGTATGTCCGAAGATAAGGTGAGGATCTGTTTTGAGAACGGCACCATACAGGAAGTAAGTGTGGAAGAAATAGATGGAGCGGTTGCTGTCAGGCTGGATACCTATGTACAAGGAAGCCTTACACAGACAGAACATACATGAAAAACGGCACTGAAAACAGCCTTAAAATAAAGACGCCCCAGAAGGGATTTCAGATGCGGCAGCAACGGAATAGCCCTTCTCCTAAATGGGGCGTTGGAAGGAAGCGATGAAACTAATATAGGAGGTAGTCTATGGAGCATATACAAAATCCGATTTTGCGCGGATTTCATCCTGATCCATCCATTATCCGGGTAGAAGAGGATTATTACATTGCGACTTCGACATTTGAATGGTGGCCGGGAGTCAGGCTGCATCATTCCAAAGACCTGATACATTGGGAACTGATAGAATATCCGCTTAACAGGGTTTCCCAGCTGGATTTGCGTGGAGTCGGGGCATCACAAGGTATTTGGGCGCCTTGCCTGACCTATGATAAAGGCACGTTTTATCTGGTTTATACCATTGTAAAAGCATTTTACTGCAATATGTACGATACGGAAAATTATCTTGTTACCACGAAAGATATTCATGGGCCTTGGTCGGAGCCTATAGCGCTCAACAATTTTGGTTTTGACCCCTCTTTATTTCATGATGATGATGGGCGGAAATATATGGTCAGCATGGTGACGGACCATCGTGTGCCAAAGAAATACGCAGGGCGTTTGGTGCTTCAGGAATTTGACCCGGTTCAGCAGAAGATGGTAGGGCCGGTAAAGGATATTTACCGGGCAGATGGGATTTTTCTGGAAGGGCCTCATATTTTTAAGCGGAATGGCTGGTACTATCTGTTTTCTGCTGATACCGGAACCGGAGAAGGACATGGGCAGACAATCCAAAGAGCAAGGAATATTTGGGGACCATATGAAATGTATCGGCCTGCAGATGAGAGCAGGAGGGAAGGGGAAGCTTATTCTGTCCTGACTTCCAGACACCATGAAGATATTCTGCTGCAGAAAGCCGGACATTGCGACTTAGTAGAGACGCAGGATGGGGAATGGTATGCGGTTCATCTTTGCGGCAGGGCATCGGACTGCCGCAACCCACAGGATGCAGAACGCTTTGCCGGTGCAAGGAGATATGTGCTTGGCAGGGAAACTGCAATTCAGAAAATGAAGTGGACAGAGGACGGCTGGCTTGCTCTGGCAGATGGCGGAACTATGCCAAAAGAGACTGTGGAAGTTCCCCAATGTGCAAAACAACGGAACTCTCAGAGAAACGAAATATCAGAGAAAAAGAACAGTGCGGTGCTAAAACCGGCTTGGGATGATTTTGATGAAAAAGAGCTGCATTTGGATTACCAATCGTTACGGATTCCTATGGATGGGCATTATCTGTCTCTTGCAGCTCGTCCCGGATGGCTCCGGATGTATGGACGGAGCGGTCTGGCCTCCAAGTTTTCACAGACTTTGATTGCGCGCAGAATGACAGAGTACCATATGGAAGCAGAAACCTGCATTGATTTTGAGCCGGAAGTATTCAAACAGATGGCAGGCCTGATTCTGCTCTATGATACAGATAATTATCTGTATCTGCATCTCTCCCATGATGAGGATGCGGGAAAGTGCATTACCTTGCTAAAAGCAGAAAATAAGAAATACGAATATCTGGCAGGTTATCTGCCGCTACAGGAAGGCAAAGATGTTGTCCTTCATTTATCTATAGACGGAACAAAGGCACGGTTTTCTTACGGATACCGCTCCAAAGAAGGAAGTACTCATGCAGAACTTAGGGACATAGGTCCTTGTATTGACATCAGCTTTCTTTCAGACGAGGCATGCAGGGAAGGATGGTTTACCGGGACAATGGCCGGCATCTGCTGTCAGGACCTGACCGGTTTCGGAAAGCATGCGGATTTTGACTGGTTTATGGTTTCAGACCAATAAATCCATAGATGGCAAAGGGGGTAGTATCATGTGGGCAGACAGCAGGCAGGAAGGAAAGCCGCTGCCGCATATGTGGAGCAAATGTGTAGGTGCAGGCAGAGCGTGTGAAGGTTTGCGCAGGGAATGGGTCAGGCAGCTGAAAGAAGCAGTTTCTGAATGTGGGTTTGAATATATCCGGTTTCATGGCCTGTTGGCAGAAGATATGTTTGTGGTCAGGGAAGTGTCAGGGAAGTTACAGTACAACTGGTATTATATAGACCAGATATTTGACGCATTGCAGGAAATCGGCATACGCCCAATCGTAGAGCTTGGCTTTATGCCGCCTGCATTGGCGAGCGGGAACGGAACTCAGTTCTGGTGGAAAGGAAATGTAACACCGCCAAAGGACATTCAGGCATGGGAGGAACTGGTGCGGGCACTGGTTCTTCACTTTGTGGAACGCTATGGGCTTAGCGAAGTGCGGAACTGGTATTTTGAAGTATGGAACGAACCGGATCTCCATGCGTTCTGGAACGGAACCAAATCGCAGTATTTTGAGCTTTATCAGGTATCTGCGCGGGCAGTGAAGTCAGTAGATGCGTCTTTCAAAGTAGGTGGGCCTGCCACAAGTAATTTCGTGCCGGATGAACGGTTTGACGGTGAGGTAGAAGATACTTCAAAACACATGACGCACAAGACAGAGGATTTGGACTCCCTCTCATGGAAAGGGGTATGGATAGAAGATTTTTTAAATTTCTGTGAAAAGAAGGGTCTGCCGGTAGACTTTGTTTCCACACATCCTTATCCGACTGATTTTGCCTTGGATGGACAGCAGCATATAAAAGGCAGTTCCAGACATGTAAATTCTCTGCGAGACGATATGCAATGGCTGAAAAATCGGGTAGAACAGAGTGCTTATCCTAATGCAGAGCTCCATCTGACAGAATGGAGTTCCAGTCCTACGAGCCGGGATTACAGCCATGATTATCTTCCGGCAGCAGATTATATTGTAAAAAGCAATTTGGACAATACAGGCCGTGCAGACTCTTTATCTTATTGGGTATTTACGGATATTTTTGAGGAAGCAGGAGGCGGTCCTGAGGCGTTTCACGGAGGTTTTGGCATGATGAACGTGCATGGTATTAAGAAGCCTTCCTACTGGGCGTACTATTTTCTGAACCGTCTTGGAGAAGAGGAACTGGCAAGAGAAGATGAAGGCATTGTGACGCGGAGCAAGGATGGAAAGCTGCAGGCGTTATTTTATAACTATGCTAAAGAACTGAAGCAGGCAGTGCCAATTGCAGGATATCCTCATTATGAAAGGGCGGAAGCAATTCAGGATATGGGGCAGGAGAGGGTGCAGCAGATTTATCTTAAGGGGCTTTTGGCAGGGGCAATATTCCGAATCTCTACTTTGGATAAGGAGCATTCTTCTGCAGAACTATGGAAAAAGATGGGCTATCCTAAAAATCTGACCAAGCAGCAGGAACATGCCCTGAAGGAAGTTTCTCCGGCGTTGTTTTTTGCAACAGCAGATGAGAACGGAGAACTGAATCTGTCCATCCGGCTGCTGCCGTGGAGCATTGTATTATTGGAGCAGGTGTAAGGTGGAAAATGAAAATCGCGTTGATTCAGACAAAACAGAATGCATTATATAGTTTTCACAAGCCAGAGGAACCTATTTCGGTAGAATGTGCCAAAGCATTGCAGAAGGAAATGACAGAGCAGTGCTTTACGCTTGCGAGGGAAGCAATAGGGCAAGGATGCGATTTGCTGGTCACTACGGAAGCAATCAATTTCTGCGGATTGGAAGGCGCATTAAGAACTTCATGTGAGGCATTGATACCGTTTTATTCAGAAGAGAAAAAAGATGTCCTGTTTCTTAGGCTGTCGGAGCTTGCAAGGCAGGCAGGAAGCTGGCTTGTGGCAGGTGTTTATAACAAACGCCATGATGAGAGAGGGAATCTGCATTGCTATAATTCTGCTTTTATTTATGACAGAGAAGGCAGATTACATGGAATTTATGACAAAATGCATCTTACAAAAGAGGAAAGTATCCGTCTGACTCCGGGAAACAAAATACTGGTGGCAGAGACGGATATGGGCAGGATGGGTGTTGCAGTATGCTATGACATGCAGTTTCAGGATGTGTGCAGAGGGTGCGCAGATGCAGGAGCCGAGTTTATGGCAGTGCCGAGCTGGGGCTGGGAACATGGCTATGGGATGGAACGAATCAAAGAAACCGGGCTTGGGATTGCAGTGGCAATGGCAGTGCCTTACTGGATGCCGATTGAGGGAGAGCGTATGCCAAGCGAGCTGATTCGTGGGGATGGAACTGTTTTAGCGTCTGCGGGGCAGGAGGCTGCAGAATTGCTGATAGGCACGGTTGCAGAGTGGAAGAACGGTTACGGAACTATTAATTAGGAGGCAATGAGAGATGGAGTGTTACAATGAATGGGTAGATGATGTCCTTGACAAAGTTCGTGAGAAAATGGGATGGGTCAGTGAGAAAAACAAAAATAAGATTCCTTATCAGACAGATAAAGACGGAAATTATGACGACAGGTCAGATTCTTCTAAGCAATGGAGAATTGATGATGGGCTGAACTGGTGGACGAACGGCTTCTGGGCAGGCATTCTCTGGCTTTTGTATCAGGATACAGGGGAAGAGCGCTATATGGAGATTGCCCGGATTTCTGAGGAGCGGATGGAACAGTGCTTTCAGGATTATTATGGGCTGCACCATGATGTGGGTTTTATGTTTGTGCCTACAGCAGTAGCAGACTGGAAACTGACCGGAAACCAGAATTCAAGAAAAATAGCGCTGCATGCAGCAAGCCTTTTGGCAGGACGGTTCAATCCGGTAGGAAAGTTTATCCGTGCATGGAATGACCTGGAAAATGATACAAGAGGCTGGGTAATCATTGATTGTATGATAAATCTTTCGTTGCTCTATTGGGCAAGTGAAGAAACAAAAGACCCTCGATTCCGCCATGTCGCAATGATGCATGCGGACACAGTAAGGAAGAACTTTGTCCGCCCGGATGGTTCGGTTCGCCATATTGTGGAGTTTAACCCGGAAACGGGAGAAAAAATACGTGATTTTGGCGGTCAGGGCTATACAGAAGGCTCTTCTTGGACTCGTGGGCAAGGATGGGCGCTGTACGGTTTTATGATCAGCTATTTACATAGCGGTAAACAAGAGTATTTGGATACGGCAAAAAAGGTGGCAGACTACTGTGTAAAAAATCTTTCAGAAGATGGAATTATCCCGATTGATTTCAGGCAGCCAAAGGAGCCTGCCTATGAGGATTCCTGTGGGGCCTGTGTCATAGCAGGCGGGCTTTTGGAACTTGCTAAATGTGTGCTGCCGGAAGAAAAAAAGAAGTATGAAGAGGCAGCAGCAAAAATTATCCGTGCGATTTCAGAAAAGCGAGCAGATTTTGGCAGGACATGTGATGCGATTGTGCAGAATTGCAGCGGTGCGTACCATTCCGCAGAACACCATACGACGATGAACTATGCAGATTATTATTTTATTGAAGCCCTTTATAAAATAAAAGGCATAGGGAAACTTTTGTGGTAAAGGACTTATGTTAAGCATAAAGCCGCCGGGTTTTAGAGAAGGGATGGGTTATATGGAGAACGAACTGAAAAAATGTCTGGAAACTGCAGAGGAACTTTTGCAGCATGGTTTGGGGTGCCATACAAATATGGACAGAAAAGCCTTATCTGATATGGCAGATAAGGCAAGAGCAGCCCTAAGAGGCGAAGAAGCACCTTTTTCAAGAAACAGAGAATTCATGTATCCAAAGCGAGAAGAAGCCCTTTGCTTTGCCTATAACAGATTTACTATGGTGCCTACTTTCTTTAAAGAAGGCAAGGTCTATTACCATTATGGATTAAAGGAAGCCATTGCATGGTACAGGGAGCAGGATATGGAGCTGTGGAGCAAAGAGCAGCTGCTCTGCAGGAGAGAAGAGGTACTGGAACGCAGCAAAGATTTGCTCCGCTCTGCTTCTTATGGGGAAGAAACAGGGCAATATAGCTTAAAGATGGGGGAAGAACTGCGCAGGCGGATGGAAGATTTGGCAGATGCCAAAGAGACAGAACTCCCGGAATGTCTGGCTGGCTGCATTGATGCGATGTGGGATTTCCGGTGTTCTGCAAGGCTGAACTCAGAAACCGAAGCAGATTCCCTGTTTTTGGTTTCCACAGAAAAGAAAGAAGAAATAAAAAAGAAGCTAGGAACAGAATCTTTTATAAAGGCACAATATAAAGAAATCAAACGGATTGCAGATTCTTTATCTTTGTCTGATACACTTATGTCCTATGAGCAGATATGGGAAAAGCACACATATGAAAAGTTAAATGAGCATTTTACTATCTGGGGCGATACTGGACGAACGGTGAATATTATGACACCGGAAGGTACGGCAGGTGTCAGGCTTTCTGTCTGCCTCCCTAAAGAAGAGAATGAGGAATGTGGGCTCGGGCATATTTGGGTGACGGATTTTCATCTTTACAGTGCCGACGGACCAGAGGCTGACATACCAAATGCCAGATTTGAAGAAAAGGCAGAGATATGCAGCAGCTATCCGGCAAGAGGCTGGAGCACGGATGATTCGGTGGGGCATCCTGAGTGCAGGAGGGAGCAGCAGAAAGGCATAGGAAGCTGCCTGTATCTTTGCAATCCTTCAGGTTCTGACCAGGCAGTTGCCGTGTGCAGCGAGATAATCCCTTTGCAGGAAAACAGTGGATATACGCTGTATTTTAAAGCAAAACAAGACGGCAAATTAAAAGAGGGTTTCCGGGTAGTTTTGGAATTTATAGACAGTGCAGGTGGAAGCCTTGGACAATTTACCTATACCTATAACCGTAAGAGTATGCCAAGAGAGGGACGCAGCGCTTTGAATATGCAGTGCGACGCGATTGTTTATGCACTGGAGAAAAAGGCAGAGTACGCTTTTAAGGCAAAGTACGAAATGCTTGCTTTTTTGAATGATTTTTGCCAGGGGGCGGAATATTGGCTGACCTATAATGCAAGACCAGAAGGATACGATTCTTATGGAGCAGTTCAGGCGGGACGGATTATGTGTTCCGTGGCAAGCGCCTATTCCTTGATTCGCAGCGGCGCTGCTTTTACAGAGCAGGAAAAAGAACAGTTTTATGGAATGGTGGATTACCTGCTTCGCTATTGCCTTGATATGCGTGATAGGATGACGATGTCAGCAGAGCGGGCACAGCGAGGATCCAGCAACTGGCAGACGGATATGTGCATTGGGGTGGCATCGTTAATGATGGTTCTTCCAGACTATCCGGACCGAAAAGTATGGCTCTATAATGCAGAAGCCGTGCTGAGGGCGCAGTTATCTGTGAATCTGAACCAGGATGGTTCCTGGCCGGAATCCATCCGCTATCATTTTGCGGCATTGGAGCATTTTGCCACATTCGCCGCAGCATGGAAACAAGAGACCGGAGAGGACTGGCTTCTGACCACCAGATTAAAGGAAATGTTCTCCTACTGCCTGCATACCATAACGCCTCCATATGAATACTTTGAGGGCCGGATCGGAACGCCTCCGTTTGGAGACCATAGGCTCTCCGGAGGAACGGAGTTTGGAATCTATGGGCTTTATGCAGAGCGGATTGCGGAGATTGACAAGCAACTGGCAGACGGACTGTATCAGGCGTGGGAACTGGCAGGAAGCCCGGTAAAGAGGTTTTCCGGAGAGGGACTGGCAATAGAGAACCTTCTCTATGCAGAGCCTGCAGAGTATTGCTTCTTAGAAGAGAACAGGCTGGACTTAACTTCAACAATAGATTACCCAGATTCCGGAATCTATGTGTTTCGGCAGGGAGCTTCAGAGCAGAGGCAAGGCAGTGGGGAAAATTATCTGGCGGTTATGGCAGCAGGAAAACCGATAGGGCATGGACATCTGGACCAAGGCTCTTTTATCCTGTACTATCAAAATGTCCCGGTCGTTATGGACAGCGGTATTGAAGGATATTTTGAAGCTTCCACCCAGTGGCATTTAAGTTCCTATTCCCATGCCTGCCTTCAGTTTGCTGTCACATCAGAGGAGCAGTCTCGTTACAGAAGGAAAGAAAACAGCATCAATTTAACTGCCGGAAATTACAGTCTGGACAGAGGATGGTGGGACGTGCCTCGCATCTGCCGCGTACTAGGAGCAGAAACAGGAGAGGAAACAGACAGTATCTGCATGGAGATTTTCCATCCTCTCGGAAAAGAGAAAGGACTCCATCAAAGGACCATTCAGTTTTATAAACATTCCGGAGAAGTCATGATCCGGGACAGAATAGAGAATTATCAAGGAAAGGTTCTGTTTTCGCTGCCGCTTGCCCTGCACTCTGCCAAGGCAGAAGGGAATGTAGTGCATGGGGCAGGGTATTACTCTGTATATGCGGATGTAGAGTTTTTTGCTCCGCCGGAAGAACTTCTGATAGAGCAGGGCAGAACTACTCCTATGTTCCCTGGCTCTGGTGATGTGCCGATGCTTTTGTATGTAAGGGCAAAGTTTGATGCCACACAGGAGATACAGGTCAGAATCCGGCCAAGGAAGGACATGGCAGGAGCAGGCACGAAGTAAGCAAAACGTGTGTTGGGAGAAAATAGGAAATGAGACAGGATATTTTTGATGTAAAAGCATATGGGGCAAAAGGCGACGGAATGTCTAAGGACACAGACGCGATTCAGCAGGCAATTGACGAATGCCATTTGGCAGGCGGGGGAACCGTGCTGCTTCATAAAGGGACATTTTTATCCGGCGGTTTGTATTTAAAGTCCAATGTTGTATTGGAGATTGCGGCTTCTGCTATATTAAGAGCGAGCGGTGAGATTGCGGACTATGGAGAAGATACGCATTATAACCGTTACAGAAACGAAGAAGCGTTAGACCGATGCTTTCTTTACGCAGAAGATGCAGAGAATATTGGGATTGTCGGATTGGGGAAAATCGACGGCAATGCCGAGAGTTTCCCTAATACAGACAGCAGTTACCGCCCAATGCTGCTGCGTTTCTTGCGCTGTCATTTTATCATAGTGGAGCGGGTCCGGCTGCACAATGCCGCCGCATGGACGACTGCCTTTTTGGACAGTACCAATATTCGCATCAGAGGGGTGGATATTTGGAACGAACAGCGTTATAACGGCGATGGATTGGATTTTGACGGATGCAGCGAAGTCTTTATTTCGGACTGCCGTATTCGTGGAACGGACGATAATTTGTGCCTGCAATCCTCAAGTAAAGAATATCCGGCAGAAAACATCCATATTTCCAATTGTGAGTTTACTTCCCTGTGTGCAGGAATCCGTATTGGCTTAAAATCTATTGGAAGCATCCGTAATGTGGTAATTACAAACTGTACCTTCTGCAATGTCTTTAGAGAAGGAATTAAGATAGAATGTACGGAAGGCGGCAGCATTTCTGATATTACTGTCCGCGGCGTGACAATGCGGAATGTCTCACGGCCGGTATGGATACTGTTAAATAATCGTTTTGAGGAAAAAGGCTGGGGAACTTCAAAAGAATTAAAGGAGATGCCGGAAATTGGTGTGCTGCAGAACATCTTGCTCTCCGACATGGTAATCACAGATGAAGAAGAGATGCGGAACACGCATTGCCGCTTTGGCGATGATATTATGGGAAGCCCACGGTTTGGCGGTATAAGGATAGATGCAAACAAAAAGCATCCAATAGAAAACGTGATGCTGAAAAATATGATATATACAGCAATCGGCGGGGTAAGAAAAGAAGAGATTCCGGCAGAATATCCGGAGGTACTGGACCGTTTGGAGCATCTGGAAGAGGTTTCCTCGGAAAACTATTATCCTGATTGGAGCAGGACTGTATTTTTGGATTGCAGAAACGTGAAAAATCTGGTTTTGGAAGATTTGATGCTTCATAAAAAGTATCCAGACGAACGAGACAGTGTTTTGGTGGAACATTGCTCCGTATTAAAGCAAAACGTTTACGAGTACTGATTTGTGAAAGGAATTAGGATATGAATATAGAATTAGTGAAGATTGCGAACGGCGTCTGGAAAGGCTGCATCGGTACGCCAGAGGAGCATACGCCGGTAATGAAACGTCAGTTTCCGATGAAGGAAGATGCGCTTAAAAATCTTCCGGAGGCAGAGCTGCCGGAAGTGGCAGGCAATATTACTTACCGTAAAAGCCGCAGAGGAGTACAGATTCTGCTGCCGATGGACAGCACAGAAGACATTTATGGTTTTGGGCTGCAGCTGCGCAGCATGAACCAGGCGGGCAGAAAGCGCATTATGAGGGTAAATTCCGACCCGGTGGCAGACACCGGAGAAGGGCATGCACCGGTTCCTTTTTACGTTTCTACAGCGGGCTATGGTCTGTATGTGGACACGTTCCGCCATGTAGAGTTCTATATGGGAACAAGTATGGAAAAAGGGCAGTCAGGGCATCGCACGGAAGTAAACCAGGAGCATAAAGAGTTCTCCGAGTCTGCGCTCTATGCCCTGAAAAGGAATAAGGAAAAACGTGCAGTAATTGTTGATATAAAGGCAGTGGACGGAGCAGAGTTTTATATTTTTGCAGGTGATGTAAAACAGACAGTGCAGAGGTATAACCTGTTTTCTGGCGGAGGCTGCCTGCCGCCGATGTGGGGGCTGGGTGTCTGGTACCGTTCTTATGGCGGAAGCGACCAAGAGAGCGTAGGAAAGCTTGCAGATAAGTTCAGGGAAGAGAAGATGCCGGTAGACGTGCTTGGCTTGGAACCGGGCTGGCATTCCCACAGCTATTCCTGCACCTATCAGTGGTCTTATCTTTTTCCGAAACCTGAGGAGATGATAAAAGAGCTGTCTCAAAAAGGATATAAGCTGAACCTTTGGGAGCATCTGTTTGTCTATCCTGCGGCACCTTTTTATAAAAAACTGCTGCCGTTTGCAGGGGAATATGAAGTGTGGAATGGGCTTGTGCCGGACTTTGCAACAAAGGAAGCCGTAGATATTTTTTCGGAATACCATAAAACAGAGTTTGTACAAAAGGGAATCTTAGGATTCAAGCTGGACGAATGTGACAATTCGGATATGAATGCATCCAACTGGTCTTTTCCGGATACGACAGAATTTCCTTCCGGAATGGATGGGGAACAGATGCATGCAGCGATTGGCTGGCTGTATCAGGAACTGATTTATCATGTGTTCCACAAAGAGAATAAAAGGACTTATTCGCAGGTGCGCTCTTCTGGAGCGTTGGCTTCGCCCCTTCCTTTTGTGCTTTATTCCGACCTCTATGACCATAAGCAGTTTATCAGGGGAATGGTAACGTCCGGTTTTTCCGGGCTTTTGTGGGCGCCGGAGGTAAGGAACTGTCAGAGTGGTGAAGACTTATTGCGGCGGATGCAGACGATTATGTTTTCTGCCCATGCGATTTATAACTGCTGGCGTATTCCGAATCCGCCGTGGAAGCAGGTAAATATTGAAAAAAATCTGGCTGGCGAACTGATGGAGAATGCAGGCTATTATACAGAGGTATGCAGAAAATATCATGAAGTCAGAATGTCTTTGCTGCCGTATCTCTACAGTGCGTTTGCGGCATATTGGGAATCCGGGATTCCGCCTGTCAGAGCATTGGTATTTGACTTTGAAGAGGATATACAGACAAGAAATA
>CAJTZB010000004.1 GCA_910583815.1 uncultured Lachnospiraceae bacterium | reverse complement strand
TGAGAGCGATGTTAATGAATATATGGAAAAATGGGCTGTTAACAGTGGTCTTAAAGCTTCAAATCCGAATGCAAAAATGATAGGGTGGGATTTTCCTTTTGTATCGCAGGAACAGCAAAACAGATTCGGAATGCATGGATATGTGGCAGCTTACATTTTGCCGGAAGGGTTTGATACGGAATGCTCTGGCGTAGAATATGCGGAAAATGCAGAAGCTGACTACGCAGTGATTACCATTAAGGAGCCTTTTATACAGCCTTTTGAGAGAATTCCTAATGCATACAAGATTATCATGGAATATCTGCAGGCAAATAATTTTAAAGAGAAGCAACAGGATAATATTGTAAGCTGTTTTGAACATGAGTATGAAGAGGACGGAGTTGTATATATGGATGTTTATATTCATGTTGATGGTGTTACCAAAGTTGATGCCATTTCACGGTTTAATTGAAGCGGCTCAAAATAGAAACAGGGTTCAGCTAATGATGGGATTGGGCATCTTCAAAAATGGCCTAAAGAGGGTATATCTTATGGATTTGAATGGATTAAGAAATGATATTGCAAAGAAACAAAAGAAAGGCTTGCCTTTATTCTTTTGGTATTGTTAGTTTATGAAGGGCAGTGTTGGCGTGCGAATGGAACTCACGTAAGACGAGGCGTGTACCATCTGCATACCAACACTGCTTTTTAAGTGGATTAGGGAATTGCCAACTTACATATCATATCCTTTTAGCAGCTTTGCGCGGCTTGGGTGGCGCAGCTTTCTCAGTGCTTTTGCTTCGATCTGGCGGATGCGCTCCCTGGTTACATTGAATTCTTTCCCAACTTCTTCTAACGTACGGCTTCTGCCGTCTCTTAAACCAAAACGAAGGATCAGGACACGCTGTTCCCGCTCTGTCAAAGTATCTAACAGTTTTGCAATCTGGTCCTGCAGCATTGCATAAGAAGCAGCTTCTTCCGGTCCCATAATATGGTCATCTTTGATAAAGTCGCCGAGATGGCTGTCATCTTCTTCACCAATTGGAGAGTCTAAGGAAATTGGGTCGGCAGAGACTTTTAAAATTTCGCGCACTTTTTCTAACGGAAGGTTCATGACATCTGCAATTTCCTGTTCGGATGGCTCTCTGCCAAGTTCCTGCATCAAGGTGCGGGAAACGCGATATGTTTTATTGATTACTTCTGACATATGAACCGGAATGCGGATAGTACGAGACTGGTCTGCAATGGCGCGTGTGATTGCCTGGCGAATCCACCATGTGGCATAGGTGGAAAATTTGTAGCCTTTGTTATAGTCAAACTTTTCGGAAGCTTTCATCAGACCGAGGTTTCCTTCCTGAATTAAATCCAAGAACGAAAGGCCTCTTCCGACATAGCGTTTTGCAATGCTGACAACAAGGCGGAGGTTTGACTCTGCAAGTGTGTTTTTTGCAAGCTCATCACCTTGTGAAATTTTTTGGGCAAGTTCAATTTCTTCTTCTGTTGTGAGCAAAGGGTAACTGCCGATTTCCTTTAAATATTGCTTTACCGGGTCGTCAGACAGCACATTTGCAAGTGCATTTAAGTCTTCAGTTTCTAAAAGGACTTCTTCTTCCTGCTCCATGTCAAGAAGTACATCATCCACAGGTTCGTCATCCTCAGCGGGACTTAACACAAGGACATTATGGGCCTCCAGAAATTCATACATCCGATCTATTTGAGATGAAGAAAGTTCTGTTCCTTTAAAAAAGTCATTGATTCTATCAATTTCAAGAACATCTTTGTTCGCATGGGCAAATGCCAGAAGTTCCTTTAATTTCATATCAAAAGCAGACAGTGGCTCGTTCATTCCCCCATTTTCCTTTCTGATTAGTGTTAAAAACTGACTAATCGACATTATAGCACAACAATAGTATGTAAAACTGCACAAAAACAAGAAATTTGTTTTGTGAAAATGTCACATGGTCACTAAAAAAGCGTTTGTATTGTTTCTGAAGAAGCTGTGTGAGGAACAACAATACAGCTGCATGTTTATGAGGAGGTTTTTTATTGACAATCTATGGCAGAGGATGTACTATAATTTTACAAAGAAGTTGTTTTGAATAAAATAAGTATATTTACAACAAATTTGTTGGAGAACAGCAGGTAATTAAAGCAAAAATATGGCTGGAGACAACGGCCTCTGTCCGTATTTTGTATGGATTTGATTCCATGAGCTTTGGACGAAAAAGGAGCATAATTTGATGAAGAAGAAAATATGGGTATGGGCGGCATTGCTTTTAGCTCTTTCTTGCAGCATTCTTGCATGCGGTAAAGAAGAAAAGCCATCAGAAAAACCGACACAGGCCCCACAGCCAACCAAGGTACAGCAGCAAGAAGAAAAAGAAGGGGAGGAAGAAATTCGCGGAGACGGCATGGTTATTTGGACGATGCAGGATGCGCTTGGAAAGATTCCGGAGAGCAATATCAATCTGCTGAATGAGAAACTGAAAGCAGATGGCTATTCCTGCACGCTTGCAATTCGTTATGTGCCGCAGGAAATCAATTATTATGAGCGTCTTTCTGAACTGCTCCGGACAGGGGAGACAGATATTGCGACATTCAGCTTTATTTCGTTTTCAGGCGAGAAATTGGGAGATACCATTTCCATGATTCGTGAAGGGAATGTGGAGCCGCTTGGGGATTATCTTTCTGCTCAGAAGGGGCAGGCGCTTTGGAATGCATGTTATGAAGAGCAATGGAAAGCGAGTGAAATAGAATATCAGAATTATCTTATTCCAAGCCAGACCCTGATATGGGATAAAGGCTATTTAGCATTTCACCGTGATTATTTTACGGAAGAAGAGGTAGGGCAGTTTTCTTGGGACATCAAGGAGCTTGGGGAATTGTTGGAAGGTAAAGATTTTTCGCAGGAAGTAGTGCCGATATATAGTTGGAATAATATAGAAAGTAATGCCTGCCTAAGTGGGTATTTATATTTACAAGGAGTTTTTGCTGAACTTGAGACAGGTACAATAAAAAATCCCTTTGAAGCAGAGCAATATAAAGAACTGCTGAGAGCAATGAATTCTTTATATCAAAAAGGGATGATAAGAGAAAGGGATAGGGACAAAGAAGAGGATATAGTAGAAAACAATAATTTTGCAATTTGGCGTGTTGCAGAAATAGATAATTTATTTGAAAAGCAAAAGGAAAAGCTGATTTTGCTGCAATTCCCATATGCTTATCAGAGCAGTACAGGAAATACTGGTCTTAGCAAAAATGCAAAACAAAAAGAAGCGGCCTTGGAGCTTCTGACGCTGCTCTATACAGAAGCGGACTATGCAAACCTGCTGATTTATGGAAAAGAAGGAACAGATTATCAGGTGATTGATGGATTCGTCTGTAATATGAGAGGGGAGCCAAAGGACAATTATTTCTATTGTTATATGACAGGAATTTATGATAATGTTTTGCCGTCAGTAGGGGATTATTATCCAATCAGCCGCAAGCAGACAAAGGATGAGCTGTATTATTCTGATGCCAGAAAGAAGAATGTGCTTCTTGGCTTTCATATTGATAATTCTACATTTGACGAACAGATGCTGTCTCTGCATTCAGTAGTCTGGGACACGCAGTATCTCTGGATGGAAGAAAATTTTGAAGAGGCATGGGACGCCGCGGCACAGGCGTTTCTGGAAGCAGGTGGCGAGAAAGTTGTCGCAGAACTGGAGCGCCAGATAGAGGAATGGAAGAAAAAGAGATGATTTGAAAAAAGTGCCTTTTTTGTTGACAATCTATGACAAAGGATGTACTATAATTTTACAGAGAAGTTGTTTTAAATAAAATAAGTATATTTACAATATACTTTACAACATTTGAGACAGGTTTGTTGCGAAGAAACAGTATGAAAGGAGAAGGGGTTTATGAGGAACAGAAGAATTTTGAAAACAATAGTGGCAGTAGGAACAGCATTTTCTTTGGTATTTTTGTCAGGTTCTTTTATGGCATCAGCGGGGACGAAGGAAATAGTGATTGATGGAAGGAATATGTGGATATCAACGTCAGTTTCTCAAACAGGAGCAACGGCATCTACCTATTCTGGTTTGGGGCAGGCAAAGACAACGGTAGATGCTACTTATGTTTGCATCAATAGAAATCCGGCAAGTGAAGATTATAATAAAACCAAAACAATGTATAGAAATGGCAGTGGAAATATGGGTTCAAGCGTCAGCTTTTCTGCTCCGGCAGGATATAGTAGTGTCAGAGTTTCGGCATCTCATACGATTTCTTACGATACGACCTATTATTCTGACAGTACGGCAGAGGATTATCATTATTAGAAGAAAGCATACGGATAGAGGCATCTGTCTCTGTCCGTATTTTGTATGGAGTTATATGTAATAAGCTTTAGACACCCAAAAAAAGGAGCATAGTTTCATGAAGAAAAAAATATGGATAGCATTGTTTTTGCTGTTTTCCTGCAGCATTCTTGCATGCAGTAAAGAAGAAAAGCCATCAGAAAAACCGACACAGGCCCCACAGCCAACCAAGGTACAGCAGCAAGAAGAAAAAGAAGGGGAGGAAGAAATTCGCGGAGACGGCGTGGTTCTATGGACGATACAGGATGTGTTTGGGAAAATCCCGGAAAGAAACATCAATCTTTTGAATGAAAGGCTGAGGGCGGACGGCTATTCCTGCACGCTTGCGATTCGCTATATACCGGAGGAAATCAATTATTATACCCGGCTTTCTGAGCTGCTTCGGACAGGTGAGACGGATATTGCGACGTTGAGTTTTATTTCTTTTACAAATGAAGATTTTGGAGGAGATGAGGTTTCCATGATCCGGGAAGGAAATATGGAACCATTAGGAAACTATTTTTCTACGGAAGAAGGACAGGCGCTTTGGAATGCAAACTACGAAGAAAACTGGGAAGCAGCAAGAATAGACAACGAAATATACTATATACCAAATCAGGCAGCAATGCTGCCCGGAACATATCTGGCGTTTCGGCGTGACTATTTTACAGAGGAGGAAGTCGAAAGAGTTTCCAGAGATTTTGGGGAACTGGAGAAGATATTAGAGAGCAAAGAACTTCCAGAAGGAACGGTGCCGGTCTGTTGGTGGAATAACATGATAAATAATGTATATATGACTGGGCATTCTTTTGTATCTGGAGTATTTGCAGAGATGGAAACAGGTATGCTGAAAAGTCCATTTGAGGTGCAGGAATATAAGGAACTGTTAGAGCAGCTGCATTCTTTATACCAAAAAGGGCTGCTTGTGGAAATGGACAGAGCTGACAGGCAGAGAACAATAGAAGCAGGAAATTTTGCAGTATGGTATGTTGGGGAAATCGATATTTTGTTTGAAGAAAACAGGGACAAACTGTTTCTGATGCATTTGCCATATGCTTACCGGAAAAATTCTATGGGGGCGGGCGTCAGTAAATATGCAAAACAGAAGGAAGAGGCCTTGCAGCTTCTGACTCTTCTTTTTACGGAGGAAAACTATGCAAATCTGCTGATTTATGGAGAAGAAGGAAAGGATTACAAGGTAATTGATGGGTTTGCCTGCAACATGAGGGGAGAACCAGCGAGAGCCTTTTATTTCTGTTATATGACAGGGATATATGATAACGTAGTGCCGGCGCAGTCAGATGATTATCCGGTCAATCGGAAGCAGTCAAAGGATGAGATGTATTATTCTGATGCCAGAAAGAAGAATGTGTTGCTTGGTTTTCATGTCGATGACTCTGCTTTTGATGAGCAGATGTTGTCTTTGTATAATGTGGTTCAGAACACGCAGTATCTCTGGATGGAAGAAAATTTTGAGGAGGCGTGGGAGGCTGCGGCGCAGGCATTTTGGGAAGCAGGCGGAGAAAAGGTTATGGCAGAGCTGGAACGCCAGATAGAGGAATGGAAGAAGGAAAAAAAGGAGTAGGATTGTAGCTATGAAGAGATGGGCAGGGATATTTTTGCTTGTATTTGTGCTTTGTGCAGGATGCCAGAGGGAAGAGCAGGCAGAGCCTGTAACGGAATGGACTTCCAATTATTTGGGATTATCGGCCACATACGGAGAGCAGGGTTCCTTTTATACAAAGAGCAATTTTCTGCATTTTTTAGACCCAAAAAGCGGGATGGACAGCTTGATTTGCGACAATATCGAATGCAGCCACGGCAAAGAAAACTGTGCGGCATATTTTGATGGAATTGTAGGGGCATCTATTGAAGGAGACCACTTGTTGCTTCTGACGACCTACGGCGGGAATTCAATGACGGAGTACTATCTGTATGAGACTTCCCTGAATGGGGAAAACAGGAAAAAAATTGCTCATTTAAGGGATATGCAGCTGATACGTGAGGTGCTTTTTACAGAGAAGTATGTGATTATCTCTTTCTGGAATTCTTTTGATGAGAAATATAAGCCGTTAGAAAAGGATATTGCAGGGATTTATGTATATGACAAGGAGGCAAAGGAAGGGAAAACGATATGGGAGATACAGGAGCTGCAGGCAAGGATTCCAACGCTTGTCCATATAGGAGATGAGATATATCTTGTGTCGTTTTATATTGATCTGCCAATAGAAGAGGCTCTGGAGCATGAGGACGACCTTTCCTATATGGAGCAGCATATCCGCACCAAATTCTGCAAAATCGGAATAGATGGAGAAGGGCTGCAGGTAATTGATGAGGATTTGGAGGACCCAATGGGGCTTTCCTGCTCCAATGGCTCTGTGTTTGGCTGTTTCAGAGGACAGTGCTATCAGTATAATACAACGACAGGAGAGTATAGGGTGCTTTCTGAAAAACAGCTTGTGCCATGCTTGAATTTCCGCAATGATGAAATGATTTTTGAGTTATACATCGGAAATAACCAAAGAGAATATTATGCATATTCGGAAGAAGAAGGGCTGCGGTCGCTTGGTATTTTAGAGCGTTGTACTGTAAACGCGGTTTTTTCGGATTATGTGTATGCGATGGATTTTATGACACCTACTGGATATGGGGAACCTGCCTATTTTACTGCAGAAGATTTTCTGGAAGGGAAATTAGAAAACATGCAGAAATACGAGGAGTTGGAAAATTGAAGATATGCTGACACTGACGATTCAGGAATGGAAAAAAATAATTCGGGTAAAGGCAATACCGTTTATGATGTTTGGAGCGGTATTGCTGTCTTTGGTTATTTTCTTTTTTCAGCTGTTTCCACGGAATACGTATACGCCTGCCGATTACAAAAGCCTTTTTGAGAGCATAGACAAAACAAGGCCGGAGGAAGAACTTATCCGGCTGAAGGCTTCTTATCAGGATATGCTGTATGGAACCGGGATGCCGGAATATTTGGTAATGGGTTCCGCTGCAAAGGAAATGGGCCTGTACCATCAGGCTATTCTGGAACTGGAGCAGGTGACAGGCTATCAGTCGTATCTATCCGGCATCCGGAAAAATGCAGAGAGAAAATTAAAAAGCACTTTGGTTGTGCAGCAGAAAGCTTCCTTGCGAGAATTAGAAAAGGTTTTAAACGATTTTTCTAATATGGAAGAAGCAGAAGCGGAATGGGTACTGGGCAGAGGCATTGTGCTTTTCATGGAAACAGGGTTTCAGGATTTTTTCCTTGCACTTCTTGTTTTTTTGATTTCTGCAGGCATGGTTTCTGCAGAGACAGAAGAAGGGGCAATCCGTTTGCTTCGCTGTACAAAGCGAGGAAGAAAAAATGTAGTTTATGCAAAGTATCTGGCAGGAGGGGCTTTGCTCCTGCTGCTTCAGGCAGCTATTTGGGGCGGACGTCTTTTGCTTGCGGTGCTTGCCTATGGAACAGAGTGCTTTTCTGCAAGCATCGTGTCTCTTTATGGTGCGTCGGGCTGTACGATAGATATGACGATAGGGCAGGGAGTGCTGTTGTTTTTCCTGTTGAAGTTTTTGGCACATATGGCGCTGTATTCTTTGGTTTTTCTGCTTGCGCTTGCATTTCGGCAGCCTTGGAAAGTCTATGCTTTTGCCGGAGCGCCTGCAGTTTTTTCGTGGGTGCTGTATACGGTAATTGAAAAGACCAGCTATTTGGCAGTTTTAAAGTGGATTAACCCGGCGGCATTTTTATATACGGACACATTGCTGCTGGAGTACAGAAATATCTTGCTGTTTGGTTACCCTGTTACATATCGGAACATGATAGTTTTTGTCTGTATGCTGTTAATTGTAATATGCCTCCTGCTCTATGGGACAGTATTTTTAAAAGTTGCGCCAGAGGCGCCAAGTGGAAAGAAAGCGTCCCTGTTTTATGCGTTTGAAGCGGCCATTGCCCATCTTACAGGAAAGCATTCGGCTGCCGGATATGAATTTCGTAAGTGGACATTTTACCAGAGCGGCGGAGTGGTCTGTGGCTTGCTTGTTGTCGGAATGTTTTTTCTGTATTCTCCGGTAGCGGAGCAGCTCCATACGGAAGAAGAGATTTATTACAGGCACTATGTCAAAGAAATAGAAGGGAAATTCAGCGAAGAAAAACTGGACTATCTGTATCAGGAGCAGGAGTATCTGAATGGGATAAAGCAGAAACTGATGTCGGGAAAACAACTGGATTCCAACATTGTTTCCTATTACCAAAAAGAGTTAAAAAAGGAGATTGGGCTCCAGAAAGTAGCAGCATACGGCGAGTATATAAAGGAAAAAGGAAGCGGAAGTTTTGTCTATGAGCAGGGCTATGAGCGGCTGTTTGGAAAAAGAGATACATTGCAGCTGTTTTTGTACCGCTGCATCAGCCTTGCCGTTGCGGTGTTTTTATCGGTTTTAATTTATGGTATAGAACACCGTACTGGCATGGAAAAACTGATTCAAATCAGCAGTATGGGAAGGCGGCGTATCAGAAACTATAAGCTTTGGAATATGCTATATGCCTGTGTTGCTGTATTTTGTATTACTTATGTGCCTTGGTTTTATAATGTTTTTTCTGTTTATGGAAGCTCAGGGCTTACCGCGCCCGCCTTCAGTCTCTGGAAAATGCCTCAGTTCCAGAACATTTCCTCTGATATTACCATAGGGATGCTGCTTGCTGCTTATTATGGAGCGCATCTGCTGTACTTATATGTGGCAGGTCTGCTTGCAGGCTGTTTGGCAAACAGGATGAAAAGTCCTCTGCTTGCTTCTCTGGCTGCATTTGGCATAACAGCAATTCCGGTGCTGATTTGGGGCAGATAAAAGTGGGATAGATTCCCTTGTCAAGTGACGGTAAAACGGAGCTTTGTACTATGTACAAAGTCTCTGGATTTTGAAAGGAGCATGTTTATTATGCTGGAAATCAGAAATCTGCAGAAAAGCTATGGGGATGTGAAGGCGTTAGCAGGAGTAGACGTACAGCTTGGAACGGGCATTTATGGGATTTTAGGGCCAAACGGCTCCGGAAAGTCCACGTTGATGAATATACTGACTGATAATATTGGGCGTGATGACGGTGATATTTTGTGGGATGGATGGGAGATACTTTCCTTGGGCGAGGAGTACCGGAAAAAGGTCGGATATATGCCGCAGGAGCAGATTTGCTATCCGCAGTTCAGCCTGCAGGAGTTTTTGAGTTATATGGCACTTTTAAAGGGAATGAACCTTAAAACAGCCGCAGTGAAAGAGCAGATAGATGAGCTGCTAGAAGAGTTGAATTTAGCAGATGTGAGAAAGCGCAGGATTGCAGCTTTTTCCGGAGGAATGAAGCGCCGCGCAGTGCTGGCACAGGCGCTTTTAGGGAATCCGGAGCTTTTGATATTAGATGAGCCAACGGCAGGACTTGACCCGAAAGAGCGGATTTCCATCCGTAATATGATAGCAAGGATGGCAAAAGATAAAACGGTCCTTTTGGCAACCCATATCGCAGGAGACATCGAGTGTATTGCAGATAGGGTACTGCTTTTAAAAAAAGGAAAGATTATACAGAATGCGAGTCCGTTTGAACTGATGGATGACATCGGCAGACATGTAAAAGAGATCAGGTGCAGCAGAGAAGAATTAGAGGAGCTTCAGAAAAAATACAGGGTCAGCAACTGTATTCAGAAGAAAAACGGACTGTCGCTGCATGTGATTGAGAAAGAAACAAAAGAAGATATGGAAGAAGCAGATGTGACATTGGATGATGTGTATCTGTATTATTTTGAAGTGAAGGAAGAAGAGTGAACAATTTTCATTTCTCGTTGCCATTGTCCCATAAATCCAGTATAATAAAATCAATTTAAAATAAGTTAGAGGAGTATGGGTATGGCTTTCACATTACAAATAAAATGGGATGCGGCGCGTTCAGAAAAAAGAGGCTTTCTGAAAAAGAAACGTTCCGAAAACGGAACGAAACATTCCGCGAGCGGAACGTTGGATATTCTGTCTTTAGCAAAAGCATGTGGCTTCCGGTATGGTTCTGATGATGAGTTTTATATTTTGCGGGAGGGGGAGCAAAATAACGCAACAGCAGTTTTTTATCGTCCAGACAGAATAGGAAGAGGAATCTTTGTTGATGGTCACAAGGCGGAGGAGGGGTTTCTTGAGATAAGCTACAACATCCCGACAACCAGAGCAGAAATAGCAGATTTTGCAAGGCTTGCCAAGGAAATAGAGCAGCGTCTGGGAGAAGTGAGGATGTATTGTGTAGAAGAAGAATGCTATTTTACAGGGAAGGAACTGGAAGAGGGGATAGATGATTTTGCGGCATTCAGCCTGCGTTCCCTGAACCAGTTTTGTGGAAATAAGGAGTACGAAAGTTTTATACTTACACTTGCACTGTGGCCTTATGTCATCCCGGAAGATAAGGTTGCATTGTGGGAAAACTGCACAGACCTTGCAGACTTTGAAGAGACGATCCATTGTCTGCAGGCTCAGGATGTATACTATGCAAAACCTCAGCTTTTCCGGAACAATGCAACAAAAAAGATCGGTGCATTCTATGCATTGACAGAAGAATGCACCAGTGTATTCCCTGTCCGTGCGGATGGTTTTTTGAATATGGATGAGATTGAGGTGAACGAAGGATTTGTCCGGTTTGTGATTTATAGTGAACAGAGGGCGTTAGATGGGATGTTTCCTTATGAAGCCTTTATGGAGGCATTGCCGCAGTATGGCATTCAGCAGTTTGATGCTTCTCATGTGCTGATTCCGCCGCTTAGCAAAGAAGAATTAGAGAGTCTTGCAGAGCAGTTAAGAGGATAGTCAGGCAGTGGCCATTTTTTGAGAAAGGAAAATCAAAATGTTACATGCGGTAAATCCACCAAACCCCAAGATAATAAAAGCAGAGAGGCATAATGACAGCCTTTGGCTTTATTCCGATTTTGGGATTCATCGTTTATCACCTCGAAATGCACGCAATATCCGTGTGTCGTTCACTCGTGAAAATGATTTTTCGGCTTTTTCTCGTCCTGGCATTATAAGCACAGGCGATTTTAAAGGCTGGAGCTTTGAGGTAACGGACAGAGAGGTAATTTTAAAAACAGACGAGATAACGCTTAAAATCAATATAAATACTGCTTCCTATTGCTGGTATGATAAGCATGGGAAGCTGCTTTTGCAGGAAGCAGAAAAGGACAGCCGCAGCCTTGAAAAATTTGAAGTTTTTAAAACAACGGACGCAACGGTTGAAAAGGTCAGGACAGCCGACGGTGAGAAAGAAATTGTCAAAGAGTCGTGCAAAGAAGCAGCAGGGCATAGCTGGCATTCAAGGCTGAACCTCAAATTTCAGGAAAAGGAAGAGCTGTATGGCCTTGGCCAGCATGAAGAGGGATTTGGATCGCTTCGCGGGACAATGCTGTACCTTCATCAGGCAAATAAAAAGATTTCAGTTCCTATGCTGGTGTCGTCGCTTGGGTATGGAATCCTTACTGACACTTACAGCCCTATGATTTTCAGCGATACCCCATATGGTTCCTATATATATTCAGAAGCCGTTCCTGAAATGGAGTATTATTTTATGTACGGCGGAAATATGCATGAGGTAATTGCACAGTACCGCTTGGTTACGGGAAAAGCAGCTTTGCTCCCGCGCTGGGCTTTTGGCTATATACAGTCTCAGGAAAGGTATGAAAATCAAAACGAAATAGAATGTACTGTCAAAGAATACCGCGACCGTAAAATAGGATTGGACTGTATTGTTCTTGATTGGTGTTCTTGGGAAGATGGAAAATGGGGGCAAAAGACATTTGACCCTTCCAGGTTTCCAAATCCACAGGAGATGATAGACAATATTCATAAAGACCATGCCAAATTTATGATTTCGGTTTGGGCAAATACAAATAAGAATACGGATAACTATGCTGAATTGAAAGAAGCAGGGCTGCTGCTTCCGGGATGCAGCGTTTATAATGCATTCAGTGCTGATGGCAGAGCCATGTACTGGAGGCAGGCAAAACAGGGGTTATATTCTTATGGGTTGGATGCCTGGTGGTGCGACAGCAGCGAGCCATTTACTCCGGAATGGGTACATATAGAACGGACAGAGCCTGCGAGGATGTATGAGGAGTATTGCCGTGATGTCCAAAACCATATGCCGCTTCAGCAAGGAAATGCATATGCATTTTACCATGCACAGGGCATATATGAGGGCCAGCGTTCTGAAAATGACGGAAAGCGTGTAGTAAACCTTACCCGAAGCGCATACACAGGCCAGCAAAGGTACGGAACAATTCTCTGGTCGGGAGATATTTCCGCAACGTGGGATACCTTAAAGCGCCAGATAGCTGCCGGCCTCAACCTTTCTGCAAGCGGTCTTCCGTATTGGACGACTGACATCGGCGCCTTTTTCGTAAAGAGAGGCACGCCGTGGTATTGGCGGGGAGATTTTGACCAATGCTTTGCGGATCTTGGGTACCGTGAATTGTTCACGAGGTGGTATCAATGGGCGGCATTCTTGCCGGTATTCCGCGGTCATGGAACGGATTGCCGGCGCGAATTATGGCATTGCGCAAATGAGGATGTGCCTTTTTATGATGCGATTATAAGGGCGAACCATATGCGGTACGAACTGATGCCTTATATTTATTCGGCGGCGGGAAATTGCTGGCTGAATGACGGCTCCATAATGTATCCGCTGGTATTTGACTATCCGGATGATGAGATTGCAAATAAGGTAACGGACCAATATATGTTTGGCGGTTCCATCATGGTATGCCCTGTTACAAGTCCGATGTATTATTTGCCTGGTTCTCAGAAGATTGAGGCTGAAAAAACTCGTGAAATATACCTTCCCGAAGGAGGATGGTATGATTTTTATACCAATGCTTATTATAAAGGCGGCCGGTATATAACGGCTGAGGCGCCAATAGAAAAAATACCGTTGTTTGTCCGGGAAGGCTCCATTATCCCTGTTTGCGAACCCGCTCAGTCAACCGAGGAGCTTTCAGGGGATATTAAGCTTTTTGTATATGCGGGGTGTGATGCAGAGTATAATCTGTATGAAGATGAGTTTGACGGTTATGGTTATGAGAAAGGAAATTATAGTATTACTCAGGTGAAATGGCACGAAAAAGAGCGGGAAATTGACATCACAAGAAACAGTGGATATTCTGCAGCAGACAATGATGAGAACTGCAGATACAGAATCATCAGAAACGATGTTAAAATTTTTAGCCATTGATTATTTAAAACGGATAGAAAGTTCAGGATGCTTTCTGTCCGTTTTGTTCATCAAGTCTGTCTCATCTGTACACCGATGCTATACTGACACTAAACAATAAGGAGAAAAAAATAACATGATGGCCTATTTATTAAAACAGTTCCAATATAATCTTGGGAAGGGCTGCCGTATGTGGCTTGGGGATTTAAATGGCGATGGAATCATGGAAATTGTTATGGTGCAGCCCGATACCGGTTTTGACGACAGGTATTATCCGCACAGTGTTGTCTGTGCAGCAGCATATGATTTAGAGGGAACAAAGCTTTGGCAGATAGGTGAGCCTGATCCAAGGACAGAAGGGAGCGGCTCGGATATTCCAGCACAAATTTATGATATTGACCATGATGGAAACAATGAATTTCTATGTGTGATGGGGGATGAGCTTTGTATTTTTGACGGAAGGACAGGAGAGCTGAAGGAAAAGCATTCCCTTCCCAATAAACATGCACATGACTGCATTATTATTGCGGATTTGGAAGGCAGAGGGTATCCGCAGAACATTTTATTAAAAGACCGATACGAGCAGCTTTGGGCGCTTGATACGAAATTCCGTGTGATGTGGACGTTCCGGGGGAATATCGGGCATTATCCGTGGGTGTATGACCTAAATGGCGATGGCAGGGATGAGATCATTGCAGGCTATCATGTACTGGATGGGGACGGAAAAGAGCTTTGGACGATTGATATGGAGGACCATGCGGACTGCATCTGGGTATGTGATTTAAAGCAGGATAAACAGCCCATTGTGCTTGTAGGCGGCAGTGACACAACTGCATACAGTGCGGATGGAACATTGCTCTGGCGGTTTACGGATACAATAGAATCGCAGAATATTGCTCCGGGTAATTTTATCCCGGAGCATCAAGGAACGGAAATTGCCGGGCTTGACCGGATTGCAAGAACGGATATGGTTGGGCCTGACGGAAACATTCTTTCTGTGCCTGCCGGCAGGGATGGTGTGTTTTTGATAGACAGCAATGCAGCTTGTCTTTTCAAAGAGAACAGGCAGGTTCCGGGGTGGAAAACAATTGTTGCAGCGGTACATAAGTTTGAGCGCAGTGTACGGGACTATATTCTTGCATACCGCAGAAGCGATACGGCAGGCGGAGTATACGATGCCGATATGAACGCAGTATTTGAATTTCCGTTTGAAGGGCATGTGATGTGGACGGACCTGACAGGTGACGGCCTGTCGCAGCTGCTTTTGTATGACAATGAGAAAATTGCCATATTTTCAACAGAAAAAGTCGATTTGTCCAAGGCTGCTGTTCCCTATACCCGCCCACAGCCAAAGCGCCTTTACAATTGGACACGTTACTGGGGAAGCGAGATGCCCCCAAGCCAGTATGCAGTAAGTTATATCACAGGAGATTTTACAACGGACGAGATTGCGGGCTGGGCGGAGAAATGTGCTTTTGAGAAATCAGATACTTCCTTGGTCTCACGTGCGGATTTTCTCGTACTGCTTGTAAATGCACTTTTTTTAAAGGCGTATGCAGATGATAATTTTAAAGACATTCTTCCGCGCGATTATTATTATGAAGCAGCAGGAATCGCAAAGAAGCTTGGCATAGTAGAAGGAGATGTGCTGGAGCCGGAAAAGCCGGTTACGGCAGGGGAAGCAATGGAAATGTTAAAGAGGGCAGGGAGTGCGGAGACCGGGAAAGCGTTGGAGGAGATGGGATTGGAGGCGGAAACAGAGCTTAAGAAATGGCAGACGGCAAGGGTGTTTGAGGTTGCTTGTGCGCGAAGAACGGATATTTATTAAGAAAGCATTCCTTATGCTCTCTCCGAGAATAGATATTTACAAAAATATACATGTTCTTAAGAAAGTAATGTAATCTTTAGATGGATTATGCTATAATACTATCGTTTATATGAAATCATAAAAGAAAAACAAGGAGGTTAGGGTGGAGCAGCTGTTTATAACAAATTTGGGAATAAAAAAAGTCAGGCATTTGAAAGATATTTCTATTCCATTGTCAAAAGAGCAAATCAAGCACCTGATTTTGACAGGAAAGAACGGAAGCGGAAAAACCAGCGTGGTAGAGGCTTTAGCCGGATATATTAATAATGTATTTACAGACCAGTATTTTCAAACAAGGGAAGAGTTGTTTCACAATGCTGAAAGGCAGAGGGAAATAGCAATTCAAAGCGGAGAAAATGAAATTGAGCTTTTGAGATTAGAAAACAAGCTTTGTGAAAAAAAGGAAGATTTTGATAGAAGCAGAAAAGGTTTAGATGTGCGGTTCAATGAAGAAACAGGGAATCTTTTTGTGTTAGCAGAGAAGTACCATCATATATTGGCATACTACAAAGCAGACAGGGTATTTCAGGCAGAGCAGCCGAAGCATGTGGAGAAGATACAGTTAAAGGCGTATTATGGGCTGCAGGAATTTCCTCGAAATGAATTTGTGAAGTATTTATTGGACTTGAGGATGACGGAGGCATTGGCGAGAAACAATAAAAAAACAGAGAAGGCAGATGAAATTCAGACTTGGTTCGAAAAATTGGAACGGCTTCTGAAACAAATATTTGCTGATGAAACAGTGCAGTTGATGTTTGATGAGGAAACCTTTGAATTCCATATTTTGCAGCAGGGAAAGGAATCATTTGACTTTAATACATTGTCCAGCGGCTATCAGGCGGTACTGGATATTATATTGGATATTATAATGAGAATGCAGAGCCAGACAAAGCACAAGTTTGATTTTAATCTTTCAGGGATTGTCTTGATTGATGAAATTGAAACACATCTGCATTTGGAATTGCAGAAAAATATTCTGCCTTTATTGACAACTATTTTTCCTAATATCCAATTTGTTGTAACTTCGCATTCCCCATTTATCTTAAATAGCATAAAGAATGCGGTAATTTATGACTTAGAAAATCATGTTTTAGTAGAAAACGGCTTGGAAGATGTTCCATATGATGGAATTGTTGATGGGTATTTTGGTGCCGATAAGTTGTCTAATACGCTGAGAGAAAGGTTTGAACGCTATAAAATACTGGTGGAAAAGGCAGAATTGACAGATGATGAAATGAGTGAAATCGCAGAATTAGAGCTGTATTTAGATGAAATTCCAGATTATCTTGCAATTGGTATTGCCACAGAGTACCAAAGACTGAAGTTGGAATTTATAAACCGGGAGGATATAGATGGTTAAAGTAGACCGTTCTTTTCCTGCCCCTGAATCTTTGGCAGAAGAAGCAAAGAAAGTGACTGGAAGATATGACAGGCAGGACGTGATAGAAAGACTGAAAAAAGATTTTCACAACAAATGCTATATCTGCGAGATGAAGGAACTACAGGACCCTAATGTAGAACATTTGCTTCCGCATAAAAATGGGAAATATCCGGAAAGGAAATTCAATTGGGAAAATCTTTTTTGGGCTTGTGGACATTGTAATAGTATGAAAAACAACAACAAATATGATGCAGGAATTATAGACTGCTGTAAACAAGACCCAGAAAAATATTTGTATTTTTGCATAGAGAATGATGATGTGGTTATTGAGGTGAAAGATTCAGACAATGAATTGCAAAAAAGGACAGCATTGTTGATAACAGAGACATTTTCTATGAAAAACACAGGTATGAGGACTTATACCAGCAACGAACGTCTGAGGCTGCTTCAAAAGGAAATGGATGTGTTATATAAGCAGCTTGAGAAAATACATAATATGCCTGATTCTAAAGTGATTAGAAGGACTATTCGCAGCTTATTGAGGCGAGAGTCGGCATTTGCTGCATTCAAGAGATGTTATGTGCGTGAACATGCAGCAGAATATCCTGAATTGCAGCAATATTTGGAATCAGACAGTTAGTGCAATGTATTTTTCTGCTCAGAAAGAAACAATTGACAGCGAATTTCAGAACGCTTATACTGAATACAAAGTTCTGCTTTGGCAGGACATAGGAATATGCCGCGTTGCCGCAGAAGGGCGGAACGCAGGAAAAAAGAGGAGCAAGATTGCAGTTATGGAGAAAATCAGGACAAGATATGCCCCAAGCCCAACGGGGAGGATGCATGTGGGCAATTTAAGGACAGCGCTGTATGAGTATTTGATTGCGAGGCACGGAGGAGGCGATTTCGTCTTTCGTATAGAGGATACGGACCAGGAACGCTATGTAGAGGACGCGACAGAGATTATTTACCGTACAATGGAGGCATGTGGGCTTGCCTATGATGAGGGCCCGGACAAAGATAAGGGTTATGGTCCTTATGTGCAGAGCGAGCGTGTGAAAACCGGCCTGTATATGAAATATGCGAAGGAATTGGTGGAGAAGGGGGAAGCGTACTATTGCTTCTGCACCAAGGAGCGTTTGGAGAACATGAAAACTACGGTTTCCGACGGAGACGGAGAGAAGGAAATCGTAAAATATGACAAGCATTGTCTTCATCTGAGCAAGGAAGAAGTAGAGGCAAAGCTGGCAGCAGGAGAGCCGTTTGTCATCCGTCAGAATATGCCGACGGAAGGCACAACTACATTTACAGATGCGGTATATGGCACAATTACAGTGGAAAATGCGGAGCTTGACGACATGATTTTAATTAAGTCCGACGGTTTCCCAACTTATAATTTTGCCAATGTCATTGACGATCATCTGATGAAGATTACCCATGTGGTCAGAGGAAATGAATATCTGTCCTCGACTCCGAAGTATACGAGGCTGTACCATGCCTTTGGCTGGGAGGAGCCGGTCTATGTGCATTGCCCATTGATTACCAATGAAGAACATCAGAAGCTTTCCAAGCGAAGCGGACATTCGTCATTTGAGGATTTAACCGAACAGGGTTTTCTGCCGGAAGCGGTTGTGAACTTTATGGTGCTGCTGGGCTGGAGTTCCGGCACGGACCGTGAAATCTATTCCCTGAAAGAACTGGAAGAGGTATTTGATTATCACCATATCAATAAATCCCCTGCGGTATTTGATATGACAAAACTCCGTTGGATGAACGGCGAATATATGAAGGCATTGGATGAGGAACGTTATCTTTCGCTTGCGCTTCCGTATGTAAAGCAGGTAATCCATAAGGACCTTGACCTGAATAAGATTGCGATGTTGGTCAAGACAAGAATTGAAACGTTCTGTGATATTGCAGAGAAGATAGATTTCTTTGAAGAGCTTCCGGAATATGACACGGAAATGTATGTGCATAAAAAGATGAAGACGACAAAGGAAAGTTCGCTCACTGTGCTGGCGGAACTGCTTCCGGAATTGGAAGCTTTGGAAGACTATTCAATTGCAGGTGTAGAAAAGACGTTGATGGGCTATATTGAGCGTACCGGAATTAAGAACGGACAGGGGCTTTGGCCGGTTCGTACCGCAGTCTCCGGCAAGCAGTCTACGCCGGGCGGCGCATATGAAATAATGGAAATTATAGGAAAAGAAGAATCGTTAAAGAGAATTCGCAAAGCAATAGAACTTTTATCGCAGCATTCTTAAAAAATACTGGTAAGAAAACTGAGCAACCGCAATTTAAAGGCGGCGCAGGAAGCTAAAGATGTGCTTGGAACAATCCAGATAAAAACCGAAGGAATGGAAAAATACTTTTGAAGTTAAATGAGGCGCAACAAAAAGCGATAGAGCATGGAGACGGGCCGCTGCTTGTACTGGCGGGCCCTGGCTCCGGCAAAACAGCTGTAATCACAAGAAGGATCCTTGCATTGATGCAAAACCATCAGGTCAGGCCGGGAAACATTCTTGTGATTACATTTACAAAAGCGGCAGCGGCACAGATGCAGGAGCGTTATGAAAGGCTGTCGAAGGAAGCCGGTATGGAACCGCCATCCGGCACCGTAAATTTCGGGACATTTCATGCAGTATTCTTTAAAATTCTAAAGTATGCATATCATTATACGGCTGCCAACATCATCAGGGATGAGGACAGCATCCGGATTATTTCAGAGATTATAACGAGGCTTCGTCTGGAAATAGAGGACGAAAAAGAGTTTATAGAAGAACTGCGCGGAGAAATCAGCAGGATAAAAAATGAGCGGCTGGAGATTGCAGACTATTATTCCATGAGCTGCCCGGAAGAACAGTTTCAGCAGATTTATAGAGCATATGCAGGGGAGATGCGCAGGAGAGGGCTGATTGATTTTGACGATATGATGCTGCTCTGCTATGAGCTGTTTATGAAGCGTCCGGACATACTTGCGGCATGGCAGGAAAAGTACCAGTATATTTTGATTGATGAGTTTCAGGATATCAACCGTCTGCAGTATGACATTATCCGTCTTCTTGCAAAGCCGCAGGACAATCTGTTTATCGTTGGGGATGATGACCAGTCAATTTATTGTTTTCGTGGGGCAAAACCGGAAATTATGCTGAACTTTAAGAAGGATTATCCGCAAGCGGGACAGATTCTTCTGAACTACAATTACCGTTCTCAGGCTTATATTGTAGCGGCAGCGCAGAGACTGATTTCTCATAATCAGAGACGATTTGAAAAGGAAATAATACCCAATAACAAAGCCGGAATGCCGGTATCTGTAAGCTCTTTTCCAACACAGGAAGAGGAAGATGAGGAAATTGCCGCATGCCTCCGCCGCCTTCACGCGGAAGGGATGCCATATCAGGAAATGGCGGTACTGTTCCGCACAAATACACAGGCAAGGCATCTGCTTGGGAAACTGATGGCATATAATATTCCCTTTCAGATGAAGGACAGAGTACCAAACCTGTTTGAACATTGGATTGCAAAAAATATCATCGCATACATTAAACTTGCACAAGGAAGCAGAGACCGGGCGCTTGTGCTGCAGGTGATGAACCGTCCAAACCGTTATCTTTCTAGGGAATCGCTTGAGGACGAGACAGTGGATTTTAGGGCGTGGAAGCAAATATATAAAGACCGCAGCTGGATGGCAGAGCGTATTGAAAAGCTGGAGTATGACTTGTCTCTGATACAGAAAGCAAACCCATATGCGGCTGTCAGTTATATCAGAAGGGCTGTGGGTTATGACCGGTATCTGGAGGAGTATGCAGAGTATCGGCGGATGCGTCCGGAAGAACTTCTGGAAACAGTGAACGAACTGCAGGAAAGTGCCAGAGGGTTTGATACGTTTGAAGAATGGTTTTCCTATATGGATGAATATAGGCGTGAATTAGAACTCCAAAAGCAGCAAAGGGAGCAGAACGGCATAAATGGAGTTGTACTGGCAACCATGCATTCTTCAAAAGGCCTTGAATACGACGCAGTTTTTCTTCCGGATGTAAACGAAGGCATAGCTCCATATAAGAAAGCACAGACAGAGGAAGAAATGGAAGAGGAGCGGCGTATGTTTTATGTAGCGCTTACAAGAGCGAGGAAACAGCTGTATGTGTTTTCGGTAAGGCAGCTGCATGGAAAGGACAGGGAACCTTCAAGGTTTATAAAAGAGCTTAAATTGGCAAAACAGGAACTTCAGGCGGGGTGCCGTCTTTGCCATGTTGTCTATAAAGATGGGACGCTCCTTGCGCGTGAAGGCTCAAAGCTGCGCATCTATTTTGATGGACTGCGGCAAGAAAAGGTGCTGGATGAGGCAGTCTGCTTTGAGAGAGGGCTTTTAACAATAATAGGCTGAAAAATTAGAGATTTTTCAGCCTGAGAATTGAGTCAGAAGAATGAAGTTTCTTTCCAAACGGAAAGCTGCCCCTGTTATGGAAGATTTATGAAAGCTCGTCACCGCTCACCATGCGGTAGCCGACGCCAATTTCTGTAAAGATATATTGTGGGGTTGCCGGGTTTTTTTCGATTTTTCTGCGGATATTCGCCATATTTACGCGAAGGATCTGATTGTCTTCCCCGGCATTCGGCCCCCAAAGTTCCCGCATAATCGTATCATAGGTCAGTACGCGCCCGGCGTTTTTTCCAAGCAGTGCAACAAGTTTGAATTCGTTTTGGGTCAGTCCTGCATCAGAACCATTGATATAAACCCGGTATTTGTCATAGTCAATAACCAGGGCACCTGCCTGAAACCTGCCATTTGGCATCATGGAAGAGGTGTAGGCGGATGTCCTTGTATGCCGGATTGCAGTGCGTATTCTGGCAAGCAGCTCGTCCGCTCCAAAAGGCTTTGTAATATAGTCGTCTGCGCCAAGATCAAGCGCAGACACCTTCTCGGTCTCATGTGTTCTTGCAGATACTACAATAATGGGAAGCTGCGACCACTTGCGGACATAAGAAATGATTTTGCTGCCATCCATGTCCGGAAGCCCGAGGTCAAGCAGAATCAGGTCCGGGCAGTGGGACGAAATCATGCGCATTGCTTCTTCTCCGGTGTATGCGGTTAATGGTTCATATCCGTGGGAGGAAAGCACAGTGGTGATAAAATTACAGATTCCTTTTTCATCTTCTATCATTAAGATTTTTTCTTTAATTTCCATAGGAGCTCCTGTTTAAAAAGTTTGAGTTTAGGATATATAATCTGCACCGGGGCTTTTGCCAGATGACAGTGTTATTATAACACAAAACATCTTAAGATAGTGTTAATTATTGCATGCTGATACACCGTTGACTGATATGCATAGATAACTGTAAATCAGCAAAGAATTGTGGTATAGTAAAGGCAGATATAAAACACACAAAACGGCACGGTGGCAAACATATATCTTCGCCCTGCAGATTTTATAAAAACAGGAGGCATCATTATGTGTACAGCAGCAACCTATCAGACGAAAGACCATTACTTTGGAAGAAATCTGGACCATGAATGTTCGTATGGTGAAATTGTTACGGTAACTCCAAGGAATTTTCCGTTCCGCTTTCGCAATATGCCTCAGATGGACAGGCATTATGCAATGATTGGCATGGCGTTTGTGACGGAGGGATGTCCTCTTTATTATGATGCCACAAATGAAAAAGGCTTAAGCATGGCAGGGCTTAATTTTGTAGGGAATGCTGTTTACAGACAGAAAGAAGAGGGAAAGGACAATGTAGCTTCTTTTGAGTTTATTCCTTGGATTTTGGGGCAGTGTGAATCGCTGCAAGAAGCAAGGAAATTGCTGGAGAACCTCAATCTGACGGATGAATGCTTCAATGCCCGGATACCTCCGGCTCAGCTGCATTGGATAATTTCAGACAAAGAAAGTTCTATTACTGTAGAACAAACCGCTTTGGGACTTTGGGTATATGACAATCCAATTGGCATTCTGACAAACAACCCAACATTTGATCTTCAGATGTTTCAGCTTAATAATTACATGGCGTTGTCAGTAGAAGAACCAGAAAATCATTTTGCAAATGAGTTGCCGCTTGCAAAATATTGTCGTGGCATGGGAGCTCTTGGGATGCCTGGAGATCTTTCTTCTATGTCGCGTTTTGTGAGGGCAGCTTTTACAAAGCTTCATTCGTGTTCCGGAGATTCAGAAAGCGAAAGTATCAGCCAATTCTTCCATATTCTTACAGCTGTAGAACAGCAGAGAGGGTGCGTACATCTGGGAGATGAGAAGTATGAGATTACGGTTTACAGTTCCTGCTGTAATACAGATAAAGGCATTTATTATTACAGGACATATGAAAACAGCCAGATTACAGCAGTTGACATGCAAAAGGAAAATTTGGAAGGAACGGAGATTGTTTCCTATCCTTTGGTTAAAGGACAGCAGATTATGGTACAGAACGAAAAAGACTGATATTTTTTATAGTTATTGTGGAATTTTATCGAAGTCCATGCTATAATAGAATCAATATATACTATGTTGTATTCTACTTAAAGAATGCCAGAAGTATTGGGGAAGGGTAAGGGTGGAACTATAATGTTTGATTTGCAGAGGGCAAGTACTTGGAAAAGAATATCTGCCTATATTTTTGATGGAATCCTTCTTGTTATTTTATGTGTAGGCATTGCATTTTTGCTCTCTGTCGCTTTAAAGTATGACGGCTATACCGCAAAGTTGGAGCAGGCATACGCAAAATACGAATCGGAATACGGAATTCTTTTTGATATCACAGAAGAAGAGTATAACAGTATGTCCGAAACAGAATCCACAAACTATATGAATGCCTACAATGCGCTGCTTTCAGACGAAGAAGCAATGTACGTTTACCATATGGTAATCAATCTGACGCTTGTCATTACTACTATCAGCATTCTGCTTGGCTATATGGCTCTGGAATTTGCAATTCCGCTGTGGCTTGGAAATGGGCAGACGCTTGGCAAAAAAATCTTTGGCATTGGTCTTATGCGCACGGACGGCATCCGTGTTACGCCGCCGTTGCTTTTCATCCGTACAATTCTTGGAAAATATACAATAGAAACTATGATTCCTGTATTGATACTTATTATGATTTATTTCAATACAATCGGAGTGTTAGGAATTTTGATTTTAGGACTGATTCTGCTGTTGCAGATTGCTCTATTTATTGCAACCTATACCAACTCGTTGCTACATGACATTCTTGCAAAAACCGTCGTTATTGACATCTCAAGCCAGATGATTTTTAAAGACGAGCAGGAACTGCTTGACTGCAAGAAAAAGGTATACGCAGAAAAGGCTGCCCGCCAGACATATTAAAACATAGGTGTCCGTGCAGAGGAAGCGGCATAGGTTACATAGTGTCTCTGGGGCTGCAATCATGTCACAAAATAAGCAATAGTGGAAAGGAAAACGTATGAAAGTTGTATTGCAGAATTTGACAAAAATCTTCCCAAGCCGAAACAAAAAGTCGAATGAAGAGGTCGTTGCAGTAAATGATTTTTCCTTCGAGATTCCGGATGGTAAGCTGATTGGTTTGCTTGGTCCTTCGGGTTGCGGAAAAAGTACCACGCTCTATATGATCAGTGGTCTGCAGAAACCGACAAGTGGTAAAATTTTCTTTGGCGATGATGATGTTACGGAGCTGTCCACAGAAAACAGAGGAGTCGGTTTGGTGTTCCAGAACTATGCCCTTTACCCTCATATGACAGTAAAGCAGAATATTCTTTTCCCTCTGCAGAACTTAAAAGGGGCAGACAAGCCTTCCAAGGAAGAGATGCTTGAGAGGGCTCATTACGCTGCAAAGCTTGTGCAGATTGATGAACTGATGGACCGTAAGCCAAGTGAGCTTTCCGGCGGTCAGCAGCAGCGTGTAGCAATTGCAAGAGCGCTTGTTAAAATGCCGCGGGTACTTCTGCTGGATGAGCCGCTGTCCAATCTGGATGCGCGTTTGAGGCTGCAGACACGTGAGGAAATCAGAAGAATCCAAAAAGAAACCGGAATTACAACGGTATTCGTAACACATGACCAAGAAGAGGCAATGAGCATTTCTGACATGATCGTTGTTATGAAGCTTGGTATTGTTCAGCAGATTGGAAAACCGCAGGATGTCTATGACAGCCCTGTGAACCTGTTTGTTGCCAAGTTCCTTGGTACGCCTCCTATCAATGTATTTAATGGTCATATCAAGGACAACAAAGTCTATATCGGAGAAGATATGGTTTTGGAAGTAAAGGATGTTCCAAATCAGGAAGTACTGATTGGTATCCGTCCGGAAGGTTTTGTCCTTCAGGAGAATGGACCGCTTCAGTGCCGCCTGAACAATGTTGAGGTTATGGGCCGTGATGTAAGTATTGTTTCTACAAATGATGCTTCTGCCAATCCGGTAATCCGCTCTATTATCAATGCTGACAACAAAGTAAACAGTGATGCCGAGTTTGTCAGATATGCAATAAAGCCGCACAAAATGTTCATTTTCAATAAGGAAAATGAGGAGAGAATCTATTTTGAGGTGAAGTGATTATGGTTGACAATAAACAGCAATGGAAAGCTTGGCTATATTTAGCACCGGCAATTGCCTTATTGCTTGTGTTTACTGTGTGGCCGATTATCAATACAATCAGAATGGCTTTTTTGGAAGGCTATAAAAGCTTGGAGGCTGCAGGCGGCGTAACCTTTAGCTTTGGTATTGGAAACTTTGTAAAGGTTATTCAGTACCAGAGGTTTTTAAACTGCTTAAAGAACACAATTTTGCTCTGTGTCCTGACAGTTCCGATTTCTACCATTCTGGCGCTCCTGATTGCAGTTGCCCTTAACTCTATCAGGCCTTTGCAGAGAATTCTGCAGACTATCTTTTTCCTGCCTTATGTAACAAACTCTATCGCTATCGGTATGGTTTTTGCAGCAATGTTCAATATTGTCGGGAGCTTTTATGGTACGGAAAACGAGATTATTGTAACGGCAGGTATTATTAATAACGTTATCGAATTCTTTGGCGGAAAGGCTGTAAACTGGATTAACTACGGCTCCTCCTATACGGCTAATATAACGGTTATGGTTGTTTATATTGTATGGAATGCTCTTCCGTTTAAGATTCTTGTTTTGCTTGGCGGCTTACAGGGCATCAACAAGCAGTATTATGACGCTGCAAAAGTAGACGGCACATCTCGCAGAAGGATTTTCTCAAAGATTACCGTGCCGCTTCTTTCCCCGATGCTCGCGTATGTCGTTATCACAGGCTTTATCGGCGGATTTAAGGAATACACAAGCATTGTCGGAATATTTGGCGAAGCAATGGGTCCTGCAGATGATGCCAAGAGACTGAACACGATGGTTGGATTTATTTATGACGCCTTGAGCAGCAACAATCAGGGACGTGCGAGTGCTGCTGCATTGATTCTGTTTGGCATCATTCTTGTAGTTACAATGATTAACATGCAGGTCAGCAAAAAGAGAGTTCATTATTAAGAGGTGCCGTATGACAAATAAAGATAATGTTACAATGCATGAGAAAAATATGCAGCAGGTGTCAGCCAAGCAAAAAGTCGGAAAGACCGTCGTGCTGGTTGCAGTTTATGTATTCCTGCTCCTTATGGCGCTTATCGTTCTCTTCCCATTTTATTGGATGATTATCTCTTCCATGAAAACGCTGGATGAATATCGGATGAGCGTACCTACATTCTGGCCGCGCCAGATTATGCTCAGCAACTATGTCGAGGCATTTACTGCTGCCGGACTGGGAAGGCTGTTCCTAAACACAATGTATGTTGGCATCATCTCTACGCTGCTTTCCTTAGTTATCACAGTTTTGTCAGCATTTGCATTTGCAAGGCTGGAGTTTAAGGGCAAGGATATGATGTTTGCTGCATTGCTTGCAACAATGATGATTCCTGGTGAGCTGTTTACAATTACAAACTATAATACTGTAACACAGCTTGGCTGGATGAATACTTACACGGTTTTAATTGTTCCGTTTTTGGTCAGTGTATTTTACATCTATCTGCTGAGGCAGAATTTTATGCAGATTCCGAACGAGCTGTATTTAGCTGCTAAAGTGGATGGAACAAGTGATATTAAGTATTTATGGAAGGTTATGGTGCCGCTTTCTCTGCCTACCTTGATTTCCATTACCATCTTAAAAATGATGGGTTCATGGAACTCTTATATCTGGCCGAGACTGGTTGCAAACGACGAAGCACACCGCATGGTTACAAACGGTCTGCGTAATGCCTTCACAGATACGACCGGAGACGTAAACTATCCGGTGCAGATGGCGGCGGTTGCCATCGTTTCAGCTCCTTTGTTCCTCGTGTTTATTTTCCTCAGAAAATATATTATGGCGGGTGTCAGCAGGAGCGGTATTAAAGGTTAATAGGCAAGTACAGTTTTTTTGTGTTGCCTGTAACATATATTTTTAAGAGGTTGTCCGTAAAAATAAAAGAGGATGCGGCAGCCTCTTGCCTATGAGAAAGGGAGGAAACAATCAATGAAGAAAAGGCTTTTATCCGTATTGCTTGTACTTACGCTTGTCCTTGGACTGGCTGCGTGCGGCAATACAGAAGGTCCGGATAATCCGGATGGAAACAACGGCAGCGAAGTATTTTCTAACTTTGAAGTGCCAGAGGTAGGGTATGATGGAAAAGACGTAACAATTAAATTCTATCATACAATGGGTTCCAACCTGTCAACCGTATTAGACAGCTATATTGAGGAATTCAATAAGATTTATCCAAATATCCATATTGAAACCTCAGCAGTTGGCGGTTATGACGATGTACGTGACCAGATCAGCACAGAGATTACAGTTGGCAACCAGCCAAATATCGCATATTGCTATCCGGACCACGTTGCACTTTACAATCTGGCAAAAGCTGTTGTTACGCTTGACAGTTTAATCAACAGCGACATCAATGTAACAAGAGCTGACGGTACGACAGAGAAGCTTGGCCTTACAGAAGAGCAGAAGGCTGATTTTATTGCAGGTTACTACAACGAGGGCAAGCAGTTTGGCGACAATGCAATGTACACAATGCCATTCTCCAAGTCCACAGAAGTTCTTTATTACAACAAGACATTCTTTGAGCAGAACAATCTGACTGTTCCTACTACATGGGAAGAGATGGAAGCAGTTTGTGCTAAGATTAAGGAAATCGATCCAACTTCTATTCCGCTTGGATACGACAGTGAAGCAAACTGGTTCATTACGATGTGTGAGCAGTATGGTTCTCCTTACACAAGCGCAACCGGCGACCACTATCTGTTTGACAATGAAACAAACAGAAACTTTGTAAAGCAGTTCAGAGACTGGTACCAGAAGGGTTATTTGACCACACAGACATTATACGGCGCATATACCTCCGGTCTGTTCACTACTTTGACCGGTACAAGGAGCTATATGTCCATTGGTTCCTCTGCAGGTGCAACTCATCAGCGTCCGGCTGCAGGTACAGACGGAAATTATCCGTTTGAAGTGGGCATTGCTACAATTCCTCAGATTAAAAAGGATTCCCCGAAGGTTATTTCTCAGGGACCAAGCGTATGTATTTTCAAGAAGTCCAATCCTCAGGAAGTAGTAGCATCCTGGCTGTTTGTAAAATATCTGACTACAACAGTAGAATTTCAGGCTGAGTTTTCTATGGCTTCCGGCTATGTTCCGGTCCTGAAGTCCGTTGCAGAAAATCCTGTTTATGCTGATTTCTTAAGCAAAGCAGACGGCGGCAATTATATTTCCGCTCTGAGTGCAAAGGTTTGTCTGGATCAGGAAAGCGCTTACTATACTTCTCCTGCATTCAATGGTTCTTCCACTGCACGTAGTCAGGTTGGTACATTGTTATCTAAGTGTCTGACAGCTACAGATGGCGGAAACGTTGACAATATGATTAAAAAGGCATTTGAAGACGCTGTAGCAGAGTGTGAATACAGCAACTAATAAAAATTGCCGGTTATACGGCAGGATGAGAGGAAAGAATGTCAAGAAAAATTTCTCTTATTATGATTGCTGCTCTTATTGCTGCTTTGTTTTGCGGATGTAAGAGTACTGATCCGGAAATAGATGCAGGCCCAACAGACGGAGCGACAAATCCGGCAGAACCGGGAAAAGACGAAGTGATAGACTATGCTGCTTCGATAAAATTGGACATGTCATCAGATACTGCCAAACAGGAAGTAACAGTAAAGACCTATGTAGATGGTGATACGACGCACTTTCATGTTCCAGCCAATGTCAATGATACCGGCGTGCTGAAAGCAAGATATATTGCGATCAATACGCCGGAATCAACCGGTAAAATTGAGGAATATGGGAAAAAGGCTTCCAATTTTACCAGAGAGAAGCTTTCTTCGGCGGTCTCTATTATTATCGAGTCGGACGAAAGTACATGGAATCTGGATTCGACCGGAGGCAGAAATCTTGTTTGGGTATGGTATAAAACAAGCGATGCAGAAGATTACCGAAACTTAAACATCGAGATTCTTCAAAATGGGCTGGCGATTGCAAGCTCCTCTGCAAATAACCGCTATGGCGAAACCTGCATGGCAGCGATTGCACAGGCAAAGGCCCAGAAACTCAATATTTATTCTGGACAGAAAGATCCGGATTTCTATTATGGAGAAGCGGTAGAGCTTACCTTAAAAGAACTGCGGATGAATGTTGAGGCGTATACCGGTGTCAAAGTTGCCTTTACCGGCGTTATTACAATGAATAATAACAACGGCGTTTACATCGAAGATTACGATGAAGAAACGGGTATGTACTATGGCATTTCCATTTATTATGGATTTGGACTGCCGGGAGAAGGATTGGATGTTTTAACGGTTGGAAACGAATCTCGCATTGTTGGAACAGTACAATATTATGAGGCAGGTGGAACTTATCAGGTAGCAGGTCTTACTTATCGCCAGATGAAGCCGGATGATCCGAATAATATTCAGAAAATAAGCAGCGGGCATGAACCGTCTTATACCTTGACAGATGCGGAGACTTTCATAAGTAAAAAAACATTGACAACAGAGGAAGGGGAAGCAACCTTTGACTATGCAGCACTGGCATTGGGCACTTCTCTTGAGATGAAAAACCTGAAAGTGAAAAACATTTATACTACGAACAATGAGGACAGTTCCTCGTTTGGCGCAATGACCTTGGAATGCGAAGCAGATGGAATTACTGTTACTGTACGTACGGTTCCGTTGCTGGCAGAAGACGGCAGCCTGATTACAGAAGAGGCTTACCGCGGCAAGACCATTGATGTTAAGGGAATTGTAGATTACTTTGATGGAGCATATCAAATCAAAGTATTTTCTGAGGATAATATCATTATCCAATAAGTAAGTATAAGGAAGGAACGAAAATGAAAAAAATAATTGCCTGTGCTTTAATATTCACGATGTGTATTGCAGGATTTGCAGCATGTTCCAAAGAAAATGGAGACCCGGATGCAGCGCCTACAACAACAGTGAACCCAGACGGTACAGATAATCAAGACAATGCAGCCAATGATTTGATTGCTGCAAAGAATTACCTGAACATGATGTACAAGGACTCCATAGAAGCTACTCCTTCAGACTATAAGGTGGTTGGAGCTATAAACATCGGCGGTGTTTTATTTAACGTGGACTGGACCGTAGATCATGAGAGCGTTAAGATTGTTCCGGGCGATGATAAAATGGTGACAATTGACGTAGATGAAAAGAATCCGGAAGAAGTAACTTATACGCTGACTGCTACAATTTCTGATGGCAAGGGCAGCAAAGAAACACTTTCCTTTACACACAGAGTTCCTGCTGCAATTATCATTGATGCAGGGATGAGTTATGCAGACATTGTAGATGCGGCATATTCGTTAGAAGAAGGCCTTGCTATGGAAGATACATTCCGTCTGTATGGCACTATCACAAAGATTGACACTCCTTGGAGCGCAGATTATAAGAACATTACGGTTACTATCACAGTAGACGGCAAGGAAGACAAGCCAATTATGTGCTACCGTTTGAAAGGTGAAGGCGCAGAAAATCTTGCAGTTGGTGATAAGATTACAGTAGAAGGCGTAATTAAGAACTACAAGGGAACAATTGAATTTGATGCAGGCTGCACATTCCTTGGCATGGGCGAGCAGATTGATCAGTCTCAGCTGTTAGAGGCTGCTTATGCACTGGAAGAAGGTCTTGCTATGACAGCACCTTGCATTTTGAAGGGCGTTATTACAAAGATTGATACTCCTTGGAGTGCAGATTATAAGAATATTACGGTTACTATTGTTGTAGACGGCAAGGAAGATAAGCCGATTATGTGCTACCGCTTAAAGGGTGATGGTGCAGATACACTTGCAGTTGGTGATGAAATCGCCGTATTCGGTACAATCAAGAATTACAAGGGAACCATCGAATTTGACGCAGGCTGCGTACTGATTGATGCAAGTGCGTTGGCAGATGCAAAGCTTGCAGTTGCTGCTTATGCACTGGAAGAAGGCCTTGCTCTGACAGATGCAGCAACACTGACCGGCGTAATTACAAGTGTTGACACTGCTTACAGTGCAGACTATAAGAACGTTACAGTTACTATTGCAGTTGCTGGCCTGACAGATTACCCAATTCAGTGCTTCCGTTTAAAGGGTGATGGCGCTGACACTATTGGCGTAGGTGATAAGATTACAGTTACAGGTATTCTTAAGAACTACAAGGGAACAATTGAGTTTGATGCAGGATGCAACCTTGACGCTGTAGTAAAGTAAAATTTATAAAAACAAAAAAAGGATGCCTCTCTATTTTTTCAGAGAGGCATCCTTTTTTAGTACATTCAGGACAGAAAATAAACAGCTTCTTTTCTGGTTATTCCTTATTTAATGAGGACAGTGTCTGGAACACTTCCATGTTTGTTTTGTTGATCGTCAGCGGCATAATGGAGATATAACCGTGCATTACTGCATCGGTGTCCAGTTCATCATTTCCACTGTCAGTAAAGACGCATTTTCCCATCTGCCTATAAAGATTTCCCCCCTGATGGAAGAAATCATCCGAATAATATGGACCTCCTTGGCGTGTAATACGGATACCCCTGCTGTTCAGTGGGATATTGATATTGTAAATACTGTTTTTTCCAAGCAGGTCATTGCGGACAAAGAAGTCACGTATCATATCAAGATGCTCCAAGGCAGAAGTGAAGTCACCAGGGTCGGTAGAGACCGCTACGGCAGGAATCCCAAGACATGCTGCCTCAAAAACTGCGCCCGCAGTTCCGGAATAGGCAATATCCAGTCCGATATTCAGTCCTTTGTTGATTCCGGAAATTACAAGGTCATAGGTTTGGTTTAAGCCAATAACACCAAAACGCACACAGTCGGCAGGTGTAGAATCCACAGTATAGGCACGGATGCCGGGAATCAGATTGCTCTCTAAGACTTCCAGAGGCCTGTGCAGCTCAATGCCGTGGCTTTTTCCGCTCTGTTCCTGCTTTGGCGCAATCACTATTACTTCACCGAACTGGCTGACCCATTTTGCAAGTGGAGGCAGTACCTTTGATTCAATACTATCATCATTTGTAATTAAAAATCTCATAGCCAGCCCTCATGTGTTTCCTTATATTCTTTCAGCATGACATCAGCTTTTCCGACTAATTCCATAGCTTCTTCCGTGCTGTAGACAGTAGCGCCGCAGGCGCAAGCATGCCCGCCGCCGCGGTATTGCTCCGCAAGGGCATTGATTGGAGAAAAGCGGGAACGCAGGCGGACGCGGATGCTCTTGGATTCGTCACCGGTTTCAATAAATGCAATCCAGTACAGGCATCCTTTGATGGAATCCAAATAGGAGATGGAAGCACTGGCATCTTCTAAAGACAGATGAAATTTCTCCTGTGTTTCTCGGTCAAGATAGAGGTAGGCAACACCATGTTCTGTAATTTTCATGGTATCATAAACATGGGCTTTAAATTTCAGGTGGTCAAACTCCTCCAGATAAAGATTGGCGAACAGCACATCTGTGTCAATTCCTTGGTCAAGCAGAAGACCAGCAAGGCGCATCGTTTCACCTTTCACACAGCTGAAACGGAAGCGCCCGGAATCTGTTACCATACCGGTATAAAGATAGGTAGCGGCTTCTTTATTGATTTTCAGTTCATCACGGAATGTATCATAAAACTTGACAACCATTTCGCAGGCAGAAGAGCGTTCGTCTTCCACCCAGGAGCAGTTCCCATAAGGTTCCAGTTCGATATGATGGTCTATTTTGATAAGTTCTTTGCAAAGAGCATATTTTTTGCTTGAGATGCGGTTTGTAGTTCCCGTATCAAGGACGATGCCAAGGGCTTCTGCAAAGAATTCATCAGGCAGTTCTGATTTTACTGGTTTGTCCTCGGTTCCAAGGAAAGCAAGGTAATCAGAAGCATCGTCATTGATGAGATATACTTCTTTTTCCGGATAAGTCAGCCGTAAGATTTCCTGAAGGCCTTTTGTGGAACCGATTGCATCGCCATCCGGCCGGAAATGACGGAACAGCAGAATGCGTCCATATGCTTTCATTTTATTTAAAATTTCTTCTAATCGTGTTTGGTACATAAAATTCTCCTTTTCAATTTTCGGCGGGTGCTTCTGTTGCCAACAGGTCAAGGTCATGCAGCATCTGCATGGCTGTTTCTTTATTTGCTACAGTTGCACCACTTGCCTTTTTATGCCCGCCGCCGCCATATTTTTTGGCAATCGGGTTGATGTTATAGCAGCTGGAGCGGAGTTCGCAAAGAACACTATTGTTTTCGATTTCTGTAAAGTTCACCCAGATGTCCACGCCTTTGATGTCTGCCATTGTGTTTACCATGCCTCTGGAGATTGTGAAGGTATCAGTGCCAAGTTTTTTCAGTTCCTCATAGCTTGTGTAAATATAGGCAACATTATGCTCCGTAAAGTTTGCTTTTAAGAGGAAGCTCGCTCTCAGCTTTTTGCTTTCATAGTCCTCGGAATAAAGGTTACGGTACACGTTGTCCATAGAAAATTGCTGTTCCAGAAGGAAAGCAGCGTGGCGGAGTGTCCGTGCGGTCGTGGCATCATAGCGAAAACGTCCGGAATCTGTTACCATGCCGGTAAAGAGTGATTTCGCGGCGAGAGACGGAACGCGAAGTCCGCATTCAATGGCGAACCTGGTAATCAGGCCACAGCAGCTCTCGTAGGATGTATCAATTATTTCGTAATCTGCAATTTTTTGATCAAAAATATGATGGTCAAAGCGCAGGGTGCATGCTGCGCGTTCATATCTGGTGTCGCTGATCAGCGTTTTGGAGCCACAGTCCAAAATGATGCAAAGAGCGCCGTCAAAACAGTCATCGGTCAATTCATCCATAACGGAATCGTCCATAAAGCTGTATTGGCCGGCAGAGTCTCCGACTACATAAACCTGTTTATCTTTATAGTTTTCTTTGATAATGTGCTTTAATCCAATCTGGCTTCCCATAGCATCCCCATCCGGCTTGTTGTGGCGGTGGATGATAATTTTGTCGTGTGCCTTAATTTTCTGAAGCATAATTTTAAAATTTTCATGTATGTCTTCTGACATTGTGGTTCCTCCTATTATTAGTACCGCATCAGTCCTACCAGCGCAAGTGTCCCCAAGATTAATCCAGAAGTGAAAAACAACTTCCGGATTAATCTCTGCACTGTGCGGACTGACGCTGATATTAGTACCGCATCAGTCCTGCAGCAGTTTTATTGTTCCCTGAAAACCTTGGTGTCAGTCAAAGTATCCGACATAGTCCACTTTATATGGACTGTCAGGGAACAGAAAATGGTGGAGGTCAATCAGATAGTCGTCGGTCATGCTGGCAATGTAGTCTACAACTAACTGATTTGGCTCGGCATTTTCATAAGGGACCTGCCGCGTGTAATGTACTTGGTTGATATAGTCAATATGATGTGTGAAAACAGGGGATTTTTTGTTGCCATGCTTTAAATCGTCCAGAAGCTGTCCATAAATTTCTTCCATCATTGGCTTTATGGTGACATCTAGCTTTGTCCTTGTTGCAGTGGCTTCATAAATCTGCTTGTAGTTGTCCCGCTTTGAAGACTTGAGCGCGGTAAAGTGGCGGCTGTCCAGCTTGATATAAGGTTTTCCGTAGCTGTTTTCTATGATATTTACAACGAGATTGTTGATGATTTCGGCGTTGGTAGAACCAATATCTTCATTGACAAATGCGCTTTCATCAACGAGTTTGACACGGATGGCATCTTGCCTGTCTTTGCCAAGGTAAGCGATGATGTCGGAAATACGGACAACACATCCTTCCAGCGTAGACGGCAGGATTTTACCGGCGAATGACCTGTCTGTATAGCAGTTTTCCATCATTTTGTCGAATTCTTCAAAACTTGTCAAAGGGACCGGATGATATTCTTCCAATTCAATTTCACCATTGTG
>CAJTZB010000003.1:32568-41521 GCA_910583815.1 uncultured Lachnospiraceae bacterium | reverse complement strand
TTTCTCTGTGAATCTTTCAGGGTTGTCTTGCTGTTCAGTTATCAAGGTCCTTTGCCGTCTCAGTGACAGCTCATACAGTCTAACACACTCGCTTTACATTGTCAAGCACTTTTTTAAACTTTTTTTTAAAAGTTTTTGTGTGGCTTCTTCTGCTGGTATTTCAGCTTTTGGAAGCTTTTTTCTGTAGCTGTTTGCGACAGCTTCGTTATCTTACCACCCTTTTCGAGCTTTGTCAACAGCTTTTTTAAAAATTTTTCAAATTATTTTTTCTTATACAAATACTTGTTTTTTTTCTTCAATTCACACACTATATATAGAAAAGCAGCAATTTAATCCTCGCTTCTTTAAGAAAAGCCCCAAAGAAAGCAGCACTGTATACCTGTCCTTCTTTGAGGCTTAACCAAAAAACATTTTATCTTATTAAAAAATAACCGTGCCTATTATTTCTGCACCAGATGAACAGCAAAGCCACCAAGTTCGCCCTTCAAATATACTGCGACAAGCTTACCGTCTTTTTGTTTTGCAGTATCCATATCAAACTCGAAGCCCTGAAGCTCCATATGATAAATAGCACGCTCAATATAGTTTGTTCCGATGGCAATGTGACCATGCGTTCCAAGATACGGCTTTTTCATTACTTCAATCGCCGTACCTGCAAATACAGAGCTGCTGCCGGATTTCTTTGCAAAGCCAAACAGCTTTTCAAAAGAGCCTGCAACGTCTTCTGCCTCGTTTTCATCCTGTGCATTGATGCCAACATGCCGGATCTCAAAACCGAGCATTGTATTTACTGCTTCCCTTGTGAGTCTCTTGATCTCATCAAAATTTCCGGAATTGATTAATTCACCGCTTACCATCCAGCTTCCGCCACATGCGACAATCTTCGGGAAGTCAAGATAAGACTGCAGGTTTTTTGCATTAATGCCGCCGGTTGGCATAAATTTTACTTTTGTATAAGGTGCTGCCATCGCCTTGATCTTTGCAAGACCGCCGGAAGCCTCTGCCGGGAAAAACTTTACGACATCAAGTCCAAGCTCCAATGCCATTTCAATATCGGTCGGACTTGAAGTTCCAGGTGTAATCGGAACATTCTTTTCCTGACAATGTTTTACTACTTTTGGATTCAAGCCAGGGCTGACAATAAACTTTGCACCTGCTGCAACTGCTCTGTCTACCTGCTCCGTTGTAAGAACAGTGCCTGCCCCAACCAGCATTTCCGGATACGCCTCCGAAATAAGCCGGATAGCTTCCTCTGCCGCGTCTGTACGGAATGTTACCTCTGCCACCGGAAGGCCGCCTTCACAAAGAGCCTTTGCAAGCGGAACAGCATCCTTTGCATTATCAATTTTTACAACCGGAATAATGCCAAGTTTCTGAAATTGCGAAATAATTTCATTCATGCCTTTCTCTCCTTTTCATTATTTAATAGCGTCGGTATACAGACGCTAACCTAACAAAAGTATAACCCAATCTTTACGGAAGTTCAACCCTATCTTGTAATGAAGCCGGAAAGCAAATTGCTGTCATAGAGAAAACTTAAAACCGGATTTTCACTGATGAGCGCAAGCGTCTCTCTTCCAAATTCAGTTGTTCCAAACATAGTAATGACAATAAAGAAAATCCACACAACAACAAGCCCTTCCAGTGCACCTACCGCTACGCCTGCCAATGTATTAATTTGATGCAGCACCGGAAGCTTGCTGATAATATTAAGCACAAAGCAAAGCAGCGCAAGCCCTGCCGCTGCTATAAGAAAAGTCACAATAAAGCCGATGGCGTTGACGATAATATCGGTCAACGTATCGCAGACATAGACTTCCAGCTCTTCCAAACGCGCTCCTGCATATTCTGTAATGGCTTCATTGCTTTTTAAAGTATCTTTGATGCTGTCTGGAAGGGATAGACCGTCAATAAAGTCATCCGTTGTCGTGCCTTCTTCCATATCAGGAAAATGAATTATGGAGGCAAGCTGTCCTCTGATTCCCCCATATATTATATCGCTGCTTTTTAACATGTTTGTGACCATCGGACTGAATAATATAGTCAAAATAATGACAGCAATTGTAGAAACAAGCGAAAATACCGTTTTTACAAACCCGGCACGCCATCCTAGAAATGCGCCGCCACCTATTATCAGCATAGTTGCAATAAACAGCCAATTCATCTATTCTTTCTCCTCCTTTGTTTCTGATAATTTTATCGTTTGGATACCTCCCATGTCAATAAGAAAATATCGGTTGCCGCCAGCCGGAAGCAATGCCTCCAGATTTCTCCTGAATTCTGCCGAAAATTTTTCACTTTTGTTATTTCGGTATATTGTTGCTTTTTGTGAATTAAACAAAATGATTTCTTCTTTTGTCAGCACAAGTGTCTCATAATCCGGAACAGTCTTCCATACAGCAGTCTCCTTGCCTTTTTCATTATACCGAACCATTATTTTCTGTTTTGTTTCCGTATCTTCTGCCACAACGACAAAACAATCTCTGGCACAGATAATATCATACAAGCCTGCCTCAAAATTTTTTTCGGATAAAAGCCGCGGTGTTTCTTTCATTTCATATAAGGAAACGCCATTCTCTCTTAAAATGCACACTGTTTCATTATTTAAAAATATAATATCATAAGCAAGCGTATTTTCAAACATCTTCTGCCCTACAATATTGCCAATATGATTTTTGCCCACTTCTCCAACATTGTAAAAGGTTACTTTGCTTATTAGATTGTCCCCATCAAAGGTCAGATACAGCGTCACCAGCTTTTTCCCATCCTCCGACAATGCAATATCAATTGGAAAACCGTCTGTTTTTGTCTTTGTATTAATATCTACACTCAGATTTCCATTGATATCATAAAGCTGGATGTAATCTTCCGCGCCGTTATTTAAAAGCACCGCAGTTACACCCTGCCCTGCTACAGCATGCTTAACAATTGGATACAGCACCTGATAATTATATGGTATGCCGTTTTCTGAAATGACATAGACATTCCTCCCTCCAATATCTGCTACTGCAGTCACATTGCCACAGGAGTCTGCCGCAGGATGATCCATCTGATAAGACATTTCCCAAAGCAACGCCCCATTTCCTGAAATCGCTTTTGCCCCATCATTATGATACATAATAAGAGAGTTGCCGTTGTTCTGGTACTGCGGCAGCTGCCCTGTGGCAGAAAGCTCTGAAGTTACTGTATATCCTTCATATGTATGTGCTGCAATATAGCGCCATACGGTTATTGCTGCGGCCAAAAGAAAAATCACAAGCAGCAGGGCCAAAATTTTCTTGGTCCTGCTCCTGCGTTTTTCCTCTAATATTTCCCTTCTTAATTTTTGTGAAACTTCTGCCATTCTATTCCTCATTCCGAGAACGTCTGCTCTATTTTCCTGCACATTTCTGTCTGTAACATCAATGTCACATCTTATTCTAACATAAACCGCAGGAATTATCACTATATTTTCATCTAATGCCTCCTGCCGCCTCCAAAACTGTCTTCTGGATTTCCGTCAGGAATATCGCCCGGACCTCTGTCTGGTCTGCCGCCAAAGCCCTCATTCGGCCTTTCAGGAAAGCCTCCAAAAACGCCTTGTCCCATACCTCCTTTATCTGTTACACTCCCATCCGAAGCAACATGTGTGACAGCAGTATCTAAAAGCGTAAAATTTTCAATTGTGCTGCTGCCATAGGTTACAGAATACACTTCTCCTCTTTTTATTTCAGAAGAAGAAAGCACAAGATGCTGAAATTCCTTTGCCGGAGTGTAGCGAAAAATTTCTGTCCCCTCTGCGTCATAAAGCACCACAGAAGTACCTGCCGCCTGCACTTTCGGAAAGGTCAAAGCAATGGATGCCTGTTTTGAACCACTGCCCGGCGTCATTGCCATACCGACACTGCCGGCAAAAACTACAGTGCCTCCATGAACGCTCGCTGCTATGTCATAATCAAGCGCCCCATTTCCGCCATTGGTCGGTCCATCTACAAAAATCGTGCCTCCATTAATTGTAATTGAACCGTTAGAATCCAGTCCATCGCCTTGTGCCGAAACATAAACCGCTCCACCATTGACTACAAGGCTGATATTATCTGCGTCCCCTGCTGCATTTATGCCATCATCACTTGCCACAATTGAAATTTCTCCGTCCTGTATAATAATGTAAGGAGCTTCCAACCCTTCATAGCTTTCCGCTATTGTTATTACCCCATTGTAAACAACAAGCGCAGTATCTGCATGCACACCATCATCTCCGGTCGCAATCGTATATTCTCCTGCATCTATCCGGATAGTGCCATTAGAATGCAATGCATCATCACAAGTATCCATTACAAATGTGCCGCCCTCTATCTGCAGTGCCATTCCTGCCTTTAAGCCTTTTCTGCTTTCTGTATCCGTTTCTGTGCTTGTACTGCTGCCGCCTTTCCATCCGCCAAAATCAAACCGGTCATCTACATGAGGTTCTGCATTTATGCTCCCTCCGCCAGTTACAATGCGGAAACTGCCATCCAGAATCAGGAGTTTTGTCTCTGCCTGAATCGCGTCATTTTCTGCAACAATATTAAATTCCCCACCGGAAATCAGCACAAAACCAAGCTCTTCCTCTTTATCATTGCTTGCCTTTATGCCATCCCCCTGTGCCGTTATCTGATAGGAACCGTTTTCAATGACAAGCATATCTTTTCCGACAATTCCATCATCTGCGGACATAATCTGATAAATACCGCCAAGCAGCTTTAAACTGTCTTTGCACTTGATAGCATCATTATAATTTCCATTTACAATAAGCGTCCCGCTTCCGTTTATTGTCAGGTCCGATTTGGAAAACAGCGCCGCTGACGGCTCATCTTCATTTTCGTCTGCATAAACATACTGCTCCCCATCTGCCAGTGTATTGACTGTTCCATTTTCCAGCGAAATAATTGTTTTCTTTGACTTTTTTATAAAAATCGCAGCACTGTCACTGTTTGTAATTGTCACTCCGTTCAGAACCAGCCGAACCACACTTTCCTTATCTGTATCTACAATGACGCTGCCATCATGTAAACTTCCCTGCAGCACATAAGTTCCGGCATCTGTAATCGTAACAGTTGTATCTTCTATTTTACAGCCGCTTCCTTTTGCAGTAATGGAATCTTCTTCAAATGACACTATAGTAGCATCAGGTTCTGATGCCGTCAATACCGTTTTGTCCTGACTGTCTGCTTCAGCAAGTGAACTGATTTGTTCTCTTATGCTCTGAACCTCCACTTCGGCCAAAGAATCCGTTCCGCCTGTCTTGCTGCTATTTGTATCTTTTATTTTATCACCTTCTGTACCACTTATGGGTATTTTGTCATCATCCTGTTCCAGCATTTCATTTTCTTGCTTTTCCAAAGGTAAATCATCCTCTGTACTCTGTCCTCCTGCCCCTTGGCAGCCTGCAAACAGTAACAGAAGCAGCACCATAGCAGCTGCTATTATTTCTTTTCCTTTCATATGCACCTCATTTCTGCGGCGCATCCTTTCTTTAGCCGCCGCCATACTTTATTTGTTCTGTGGTTTAATATAACAAAAAAGTAAGGCGTTCCTATGTTTAACTGGTGAAAAAACTGTGTACTTTTATGGAAAAAGTGATTTACTCCGGCAGATAAAGAACCTGCCCGACATAAATTTTATCCCGGTCTTCCAACCCATTTATCCGCATAACTTCTGGAAGAATTTCCACATTTCCATAGTTTTTCATACAAATAGATGCCAACGTGTCCCCTTTCTGAACAATATATTCTCGCTGTACCGCCAAAGCCGGAGCAGTAGGCGTAGGCACAGGCGTGGCAGATACCTTGGCAGAAGACGTTGGCACAGGCGTCAGCTCCTGTGCTGAATTTATTGTTGGCACAGGGCCAGAATCCGGGGCTTGAGTTCCTGTAGGATCCTTCCATGTTCCCTCTGTCGGTTTTGGAAGGCCCGAAGGAGTTCCGCTTATTCCTGTACTTCCATTTGTCTGAACCGCATCGTCATATTGCTGTCCATTCAGCAAATCCCTTAATTTATTTCGCTCCTTTAGCTGCATCGCCAACCCTGCAATCACAAGCAGAGCAATACAGGCAAGCATCCCTCCTGAAGCATAGATTAAACGGTAAAGCGAACTCCGCCCACGGTAAGCAGGTTCTCCTGCTGCCGCCTCTTTTGGCTCCTTCTGCTTTCTCATCCCAGCCGGAAGCTCTTCCTCTTCTGTCTGAGATGGCAATACTCCTCTGCTCATCATGTAACTTTGCATTTCATCGTTTCTTTCATAATAAACATAATAGCCCGAAAATGCTTCCATGCGTCCGTCCCGATAAGCAAAAAAGGTTTCTTCTCTTTCTATAGAATCCATCTTCAGCAAAACTTTATCCGTACCGCCAAAATGGTCAATCTGCACTTTTTTCAGTTTTTCTTCTGCTTCCAGCAAAAAACCAGGACCTCCAAGATACCAGCCAATAATTTCCTGTGTCGGGAAATACGTGCTGATGTCGCGGTATACGGAAGCCCAGATTTCTTCAGTAAATGTCACATTATCATTTTGATATGCGCCCACTGCTTCCATAATTCCGCGAATCATCAGTTTTTTTCCTGATTCAAGCTGAATCGCTTCACCAAGCAGAACTCCTGCAACACAGCCGGTATAGTCTCGTTCTGCCAGACGCTTTCCAAACACCCATGCATAGTCCTCTACAAAAATCTCCACTTCTGATTCACCCGGCTGTCCTACTTGCTTCCTGTTTTTTGGAAGCCGAAACAGCAGGTTTGTTTGCTGCTCCTGCGGCATCTTCTTTTCATATACGGTTTCTGTCATTGCTCCTGTTCCTTTCCTTGTCCCAAATGCTTCCATTGGGCGCAGCCTGCCCTTTGCTTTCATCGTAGCACAAATTCTGTGCTAAATTTGCCATATTATGTAAGTCAGGAAAACTTTTCTTTTTGTGTCTGTCTAATCTCTTATTTCATGGACATACTTCTAAAAAAGAACAGCAGAAAGGATAAGCCATGTATTATTTTGATTCTAAAAAGACATTCTCGTCATATGAATTCGGAAAACAGCTGTTCCGCCTGATTTCCGAAGAGAAACGGCGAGAGCAGCCTTTGATTTTTCTTTGTATCGGTTCCGACCGGGCAACGGGAGATTCCCTCGGCCCGATTATCGGCTATAAATTAAAAAAACGAAGATACTCTTCTTTTCTTGTATATGGTACATTAGACCAGCCGGTCCATGCCAAAAACCTTGAGGATATTTTACAGGAAATTCACCGCGAATATATTTCTCCTTATATTGTTGCAATTGATGCCTCTCTTGGAAAGGCCTCGCATATTGGCTTCTTTACCTTAGGACAGGGAACATTAAAGCCAGGCGCCGGAGTTGGGAAAGAACTTCCTGATGTCGGGAACCTGTTTATCACCGGAATTGTCAATCTGTCCGGCCTGTTTGAACATACATTGCTTCAAACAACAAGGCTACAGGTTGTTATGACGCTTGCCGACAATATCTGCTCCGGAATTTTCTACTGCATCGCAAAACTGGAACAGCCACAGGCTGCGTACCAATTGGGACAGACTGTTCTTTGAGCCTAGCGCCATACAGCCCAATGGTTCAAAATGTTTATCAAATGGAAAAATCGCAAAAGGCCTATCCTGTCCGTCTTCGGACAGGATAGGCCTTTTGATAGACATCTTTTTATGTGTTAGCCTTTGGCCCTCTCTCTTTTGCAATTGCTTCTCCAATGTTTGCCGCCTCGCCCTTTTCAATATAAGAAATCAGGCGGTCAAGCTTTGCCGTGGTAAGCATGTCCTTTCCAAGATACGCCTCATACTGATTGGACATCATCAAAGTCAGTTCCTTCACTTTTTCTTCGGTTCTTTTCTGCTCGGCACTTACCTCATCATAACTCTCACGAATAGAATCCAGTTCCGGCTGGTAGCGGCTCTTAATTTCCTCTGTAAGCACTGCTGCTGTATCATTCTCAAATGCAGTCAGTGCTTCTTTTTCTTCCCCTGCTACGCGCTGTACTTCCTCGTCTACCTCACGAAGCTCTTCATCATAACGTTCCAAACCATAGGAACTTTCGTCTGTGTCATTTTTAATGCCTTTCTGAATCAGACGAATCTTTTTTAAATTGGTGCGGTAAGAAAGGCGCAGGCCTTTGATTGCCTTCAGCGCTTCCATATGACGTTCCTTCACTGCATTGTTGATAAGCAGATACAGCCCGCCAAACAGGACAACCGTAATCAGATAAATAAGCGCGAGTGCAATTGCTCCAAACTGTTTTTCAAAAAATATCAGATAGATACCACATGGAATTATAAAAAACACAAGCAAAAGAGTAAAAAGCAATATACCAAACTGCATCAGGCCTTTTGGCATAAACAAAGAGAAAAATAACGTATTGTTGCAAAGCTTCGGAATCTTGTCCTTTTTCATTTCTGCTTTTATTTGGATAACAAGCTTTTTATTTTCTTCCCGAAGTTCCGCAGTCTCTTCTGCAATGCGCTCAGAAACCTTTGTATCCTTCTCTTTTTCCTTCTTTGCTTTTATTTTCTTGCTGCGGGCATTCAGGGCAGAAAGTTGGCTTGCATAAGCAGATGTAATCTCACCTTTTCTTTTTTTCAAGGTAGATTCCAGTTCGTCTGCCTGCTCCTTCTCTTTACCTTCAAGTACTTTTTTCAAACGTGCCTCTTCTTTTAACAGCTCCTCATTTTTATCTCGGTAGCCTTCGAGTTCCAGCACATGTTCTTTGATTGTGTTCAGTTCTTCCGCTCCCGCGTAGAGAATTGCATTTTCCAAAGCGGTACCTCCTATTTTAGTTCCGTAGCCAGCCTTCTGGCACATTCTATCCCAAGCTTGGGTTCTGGCCGTTTACGTCCAGAACTCAAGCTTTGTGCCATTCGGATGACTACTGTTTTTAGTTCCGTAGCCAGCCTTCTGGCACATTCTATCCCAAGCTTGGGTTCTGGC
>CAJTZB010000003.1:0-32468 GCA_910583815.1 uncultured Lachnospiraceae bacterium | reverse complement strand
CGTTTACGTCCAGAACTCAAGCTTTGTGCCATTCGGACGGTTACTGTTTTTAGTTCCGTAACCGTCCTTCCATTGCACAGATCCTCAGGCAAGAATTTCAGATATTTTTAACATCCGAAATTCTTGCAGTGCATTGTCCGGACGGTTACTGTTTTTTAGTTCCGTAGCCAGCCTTCTGGCACATGTATAATTGCTACAGTTCAATTCTTCCGTCCAGCGCACGGAGCAGCGTGACTTCGTCAATGTATTCCAGATCGCCGCCAACCGGTACGCCGCTTGCGATACGTGTAACCTTGATACCTGTTGGTTTAATCAATTTACTCAAGTACATTGCTGTCGCTTCTCCTTCTATGCTGGAGTTTGTTGCTATAATGACTTCATGTACATCGCCCTGCAGACGGAGCAAAAGCTCCTTGATGCGCAAATCTGCAGGAGTAATATTCAGCAAAGGGGAAATCGCGCCATGCAGCACATGGTATACACCGTTATATTTCCCTGTTTTTTCATACGCCGCTAAATCTCTGGAGTTTTCCACTACCATAATCGTCTGCTTATCTCGCACAGAACTGGCACAGATTGGGCAGATTTCTTTGTCGGTTAAGGTGCAGCATTCTTTGCAGTAACAGATATTGTGTTTTGCCGAAATTATCGTATCTGCAAGTGTACAGACTGCTTCTTCCGGCATATTGATAATATGGAATGCAAGCCTCTGTGCCGATTTGCTTCCGATGCCCGGAAGTCCGGATAGCGCTTCTATCAGCTTGCTGATCTGGCTGCTGTAATAATCCATTAGAACGGAAAACCTCCGCCAAGGCCACCGGTAAGTGAATTCATTGCCTCTGCGGACGCTGCCTCCATCTCACGCAGTGCTTCATTTGCCGCTGCAACAATTAAATCTTCCAGCATTTCAATATCGTCCGGGTCTACCACTTCCTTGGAAAGCTTAACAGAAGTGATTTCCTTTTTCCCAGAAACAGTAACTGTCACGGCTCCGCCGCCGGCTGTCGCCGTAAATTCTTTTGTTTCCAGCTCCTGCTGCTTTTCTTCCATCTGGCGCTGCATTCTTTGCGCCTGCTTCATCAGGTTATTCATATTGCCAGGCATGCCGCCCGGAAAGCCTCCTCTTTTTGCCATAGTAATATTCTCCTTCCTTAATCTTTAATCTACAAAGTCTATCGGAACCTTTGTCACAATCTGTGTAATATCGGGGTACAGATTATTTTCTTTATGATTCGCTGCTAATATGGTGGAAACCTCAACTTCTTTTCCTATTTCCGCCGCTATAGTCTTTTTAATTTCTTCCAGATGCTCCGCCCCATTGATAAAGTCGCGGTCAAAAGCTTCTGTAAACACAAGCAGAAATTCATTGCCGCTTCCAACGCTTGGCTTTGCACTGCCAACTACCGTCCGAATCGCGCCGGACAGCTTTGGCAATATTCTGTTCCAGTTTCTAGCAAGCTCTGCAATATCCTCCGAAAGTGCTTTGGGAAGAGGGGCAGATGGCTGTTCAGACCCTGCCTGCAGAGACGATTTTCCCTGTGACTGCTCTGCTTGTGCAGAAGACGGCAACATTACTCCGTGTTCCACAGCCTCCTCTAACTTTCCTACCCTGTCTACCAAGGCATCATATACCGTCTCCATCTGAGGCTTGCAAAGCTTAATCAAAGCAACTTCGACAAGCACTCTCTTCTGTGTAGCATAACGGATTTTATTTGTCAATTCGGAGACAATCCGGATATACCGAATTAACGTTTCTTCTTTATTTGCGTGCACTTCCTCCAAAAATTCCTGCATATAGTCCGAGGGAATTTCAAGAGTCTCTGCCAGACTTTCAGAAGCTTTGGCAAGCAGCAAATTTCGTAAGTACCAGGTAAAGTCTACAGTAAACTGCGTCAGTTCTCTTCCGCGGCTTACAATTTCCTCTAATATTGCAAGGCATCCGCTTACATCACTGCCGCGTATACTTCTCATCAGGCTTCCAAACACTGAAACGTCTACAGTTCCAAGCACCTCCAGCACCTTGTCATAAGTCAGTTCCTGCCCAAGATAAAAAGCAATGCACTGGTCAAGCAGGCTGATGCCATCACGAAGCGAGCCGTCTGCAGCAGTCGCCACATAGCGCAGCGCCTTATCTTCTGCTTCAATCTGTTCTGCATCAGTCAGTTCTCTAAGACGTGCAGCAATTTCTTCTACAGTAATCCTTCGGAAATCGTACCGCTGGCAGCGAGATAGAATTGTAATCGGAATCTTATGCACTTCCGTTGTCGCCAGAATAAAAATCACATAAGGCGGCGGCTCTTCCAACGTCTTTAGCAGTGCATTAAAGGCACCTGCCGACAGCATGTGAACTTCATCAATAATGTAGACCTTATACTTTCCTTCTGCCGGAGAATAGCGCACTTCTTCCACAATCTCGCGTATACTGTCCACGCCATTGTTGGAGGCAGCATCAATCTCTATCACATTCATCGAAGTCCCTGCCGCTATGGAACGGCACATCGGACATGCCCCGCATGGATTTCCTTCCACTGGTTCCATACAGTTGACTGCCTTGGCAAGAATCTGTGCAGAAGTCGTCTTTCCAGTGCCTCTTGTCCCACAGAACAGAAAGGCATGGCCAATACGCCCTGCCTTAATCTGGTTCCTCAGCGTGGTTACAATATGTTCCTGACCCTTTACATCGTCAAACGTCGTTGGCCGGAATTTTCGATATAATGCGGTATACGACATAATTTCCTACTCTTCCAATGTTATCTTCTTTGTATTGCGTATCAATGTATCAGAAAGAAGGATCATTTCATCCGTCTTTGCCTTACATTCCTTAATAATCTCATTTAATTCCTGCATGGATGCAGAAGTTTCTTGCGTGCTTGCTGCATTTTCCTCTGCAATCGCAGCAAGGCTCTCTACACTGCTTAATACATCATTTTTAATAATATCCAGATGCTCTACTTCTTTAGTAATACCATCAATTGCATTTGCTACACTGTCAATTTCTCCATTTAAGGATTCAAATACGGTCTTTGTCGTGCCAAGCTCCGCATTCTGCCTTCCAATGACCTCTGACATCTGATCCATAATATCAACGCTTGTGTTGGAATTGCGGATCAGTTCCCCAATAATTGCTGTAATCTTTTCTGCAGATTCCTTTGACTGATCAGCCAACACACGGATTTCTTCAGCGACAACTGCAAATCCACGTCCATGCTCGCCTGCCCTTGCCGCCTCAATAGATGCATTCAAAGAAAGCAGATTGGTCTGACTTGCAATCGCAGTAATCATTTCGGTAGCCGTCCGAATTTCCATTGCCGACTGGTTTGTCACGTTTGTCTGCTCCTGCACCTTTCCAACCGAAGCCGCAGTCTCTTTACTGATATTCTCAAGTTCCTTCAACGTAGCCCTGACGGTCTCGTTATACTTTCTCATTTTATCAGAACTTTCTGCAAGTATTTCGGTATTGTTTGCTGTTGCTTCAATTGCTTCACCAATACGGATGACCTTTTCATTGACATTCTGTGTTTCGCCTGCCTGCGAGGTTGCACCGTTTGCAATTTCATCCATTGCTGTATTTACATTGGAAATAGCTTCTGTAATCGCATCAAATTTATTCGCAAATTCTCCCGAAAAACCGGTAAGAGTATGGGATGCATCTACGATTCCACGGATAATCTCACGAAATGATTCCACCAAGGCCCGGATAGAACGCGCTACATTTCCGATTTCATCGGAGCGCCCATAGAGTTTAGAAGCAGAATCCACAACAAGATAACCCTCTGCCATTTTATCTAAACGTCTTACAACAACTGTCAATGCGCGCAGCAAGAAATATACTAAAATGCCTACTGCTGCTAAACTGACTGCAAACAGTCCTATCATAAAGTAAATATTTTTTACTACCTCTCTGTTGTACTCCGCCTTTATCATTTCGGCTTTTCTTCCAACAAATATTATTCCTCCTGCTGTTCCAAGCCCACTTTGAGAACTTCCTTCCCCCACTGTCCAAGGACAATAATAGCCAAAATAATCTTCTCCGTCAATCTCCATATCCGAAAGAAAAATTGACTGTCCGCCCATTACATTTGCTGCAATCCCAGAATCCAGTTTTGCTCCGGCCTGTACGCCGGAAATTGTACTCATCAAGCATTCTGAACCATAATAAATACAAAAATCCAGGCCTGTCTGCTTTTTATAATTCAACAGCACATCACTTTGTAATAAAGCCTCGTTCAGCTTATCCTCTTCTCCCGGCGTAAGCATCTGAGAAAGTTCCATTTTGACCGCATAAGATGCTACCTCTAATTCTGACTCCGCCATTTTTGTGGCGCTTCCCATGCCTGCGCTCCGAATTGCCAAAGCGCTGAATACTACCATAATCAGCAGCGGTATAACAACAATCAGTGTGATTTTCAGTGCCAGATTAAATCCCTTTTTCTTTTCATTCATAGCAATATCCCCTTCCCCGTCCTCTCATTACGGATAAATATCTGCCATGCTTTTCTTTTGTTATACTAAAAGCAGGTAACCATTGACATCATCTATGTAAAACTGTGTGGTAAACACGCAGTACGTTTTTGTAAAAGACATGTTCTATGGTAGAATGGGAAAAACCCTCCTGCTCCATCAGCTCTGCCAGCAGCGGCATACAAGAAGCATCTTTCAGCTCCGCATGAGGCGCTATGCCGTCGAAATCAGATCCAAGCCCAATACATTCGTCTCCCGCAATCTTAATAATATGTTTTATCTGGTCAATTACCATACGCAACGTTCCAACTGCTTTGTCATAATCCTGCTCTAAGTCAAGAAATGCCGGGCAGAAATTCATCCCCATGACACCGCCTCGCTCTGACAGCTTTTTTATCATGTCATCCGTCATATTCCTGACATGAGGACAGAGAGTGCGCGCATTGGAATGGCTTGCCACGAACGGCTGCTTTGTATGCTTGAGTACATCATAAAATCCGGCATCTGACAGATGTGAAACATCAATAATCATTCCAAGGCGTTCCATCTCCTGCACAAAGTTAACTCCGAATTCGGTAAGTCCCTGTTCGGTATTCGGAATGCCATATGGCGCTTTCGTCCCATCTTTTAGCAGACAGTTCGGAAAACCTATGGAATTCTGGAAATTCCATGTCAGCGTCACCATCCGTACTCCCCGGTCATAAAATGCCCGGAGCTTCTCAAGGCTGCCCATTGCCGTCTCCCCTTCTTCAATGGTAAGAAGCGCCGACATTTTCCCCTGTTTCTGGTTGGCAACAATATCCTCATAGCAAAGTGCCTCTTCAATCAAATCCTGATTCTTGGCAATCTCCTGCTTATAGAGGTCTATCATCTCCATACATGCAGTAAATGGGTCCTCAAGTCCCTTCAGATACAAAAACATTGCAAAATTCTGCACCAGGTAGCCAGCCTGTTTCATCTTTTGCAAGTCGATGTGAAGTTCATTTTTCCTCAGTGCGGCATTACGCCCCTGTGTCCTTGCTGCGGCAATCGCCGAAATCGTATCACAGTGCATGTCAGCAACCGGAACTCTTGTCACACAATCCCTCCTTCTGAAAAACGTTTATTTGCAACTGTTCAGTGCCTTCACAGTTACGTTTATTTCTTCTTTTCTGCTGCCTCAGAAAGCAGCCCAAAAATAGTTTCAATTGCTTCATTTAACTTACTCTGCTCCATTGCCGCGATATAATCCTGCCGCTTTTCCATAACTGTTGTAATACCACGCAGCAATGTGTCGTTTGTCAGGTTTTCCTCTTGAATTACATAGGAATACCCCTGCCTCTCAAACGATTCTGCATTGAGTATCTGGTCGCCGCGGCTTGCCGCTGCAGAAAGCGGAATCAAAATATGCGGTTTTCTGAGTGCAAGCAGCTCACAGATGGAATTTGCTCCTGCCCTTGAAATCACAAGATCAGAAGCTGCAAATAAATCCTTCATCTCTTTGCTCACATATTCAAACTGCCGGTAGCCCTCTAATTTTTCATAGCCCTCCGCCGCTTTTCCTTTGCCGCATAGGTGCAGTATCTGATAGTTTTTTAACAATGTCGGCAACAGATTGCGTACTGCTTCATTGAGTGCCGCTGCCCCTGTGCTTCCGCCCACTACCATAATCACTGGCCGATTGGCAGTAAATCCGCAGAAATTCAGACCTGCAAGCCTGCTGCCCATAAAGAGTTCAGCACGGATTGGCGTGCCGGTCAGCACTGCCTTATCCGCCGGAAGATATTTCATTGTCTCCGGAAAATTTGCACATACTTTTACCGCTCCCGGAATCGAAAGCTTATTCGCAAGCCCCGGCGTAATATCGGATTCGTGGATAATGCATGGGATATGCCTGCTCCGTGCCGCCAAAACTACCGGTACGGAAACAAATCCTCCCTTAGAAAATATCACATCCGGTTTTAACTTTTTTAACAGCTTTCTTGCTTCCAAATAGCCTTTTCCAACTTTCAGCGGGTCGGAAAAATTCTTAATGTCAAAGTAGCGCCGCAGTTTTCCTGATGAAATCCCATAATATGGAATCCCTGCCGCTTCAATCAATTCTTTTTCTATTCCATTATAGGAGCCTATATAGCTGATTTCACAGCCTGCCTCCTTAAGACGCGGGAGCAGCGCCAGATTCGGCGTCACATGACCTGCCGTTCCCCCTCCGGTCAACACAATCCGTTTCATGAAAATCCCTTTCTTAATTTCACTACAGAGCCACATATGAAAAATTTATTTTCATAGTATACTCGTATTAATATATCTTTTATTTTATACCTTTTGGCACCTTTTTGCAATGAAAAATACATGGCGCATGTGAAACCTGTGTAATTGGGGGCATATCGTCTTTCACATTTGTTGAAAAGCCACTTTCCATATGCTATACTTGATTAAATATAACATTTATCCAAGAGGAGGCATTCTATGAAACTCGGAATCATCGGCGCAATGGAAGAAGAAGTTGCCCAGTTAAAAGAACAGATGAGAGAGGTCACGGTTACAAAAAAGGCAAATCTGGAATTTTTTGATGGATATCTGTCGGATACCCCTGTTACGGTTGTGCGTTCCGGCATCGGAAAAGTCAATGCCGGCTGCTGCACACAGATACTTGCAGACCTGTTTTCGGCAGACTGTATCATCAACACCGGTATTGCAGGTTCGCTTGATGCCTCTATTGACATCGGAGATATTGTATTGTGCGCAGATGCACTGCAGCATGACGTAGATGTCACGGCTTTCGGCTATGAGCTTGGCGTAATCCCAAGAATGCCGGTTTCTGCTTTTCCGGCAGACAAAAAACTCCGTGAGCTTGCAGAACAGCTCTGCCGCAAAGTAAACCCGGAAATCAAGGTTCACACAGGGCGTATTATGACAGGCGACCAGTTTATTGCAGACCATGCAAAAAAAGGGTTTCTTGCCACACAGTTTGGAGGCATATGCGCAGAAATGGAAGGCGCCGCTATCGCACAGGCTGCTTATAATAATGGGCTTCCGTTCTTAATTATCCGTGCCATTTCGGACAAGGCAGACAATTCCGCCCAGATGGACTATCCAACGTTTGAGAAGCAGGCAATCACCCATACAGTGCGTCTTATGTCTGCACTGGCAGGCGCTGTTTCAGAGTCGGAACAAGAAAGTTAAGAAAGCTATTTTGTTTTTGGAACAGTCCACTATAAAAATTTTCCGTTTTGAAGGGAGCATGGCTATAAAATGGAAGGCAACGAACGCAGAGAATACCTATGGAAACTTCTGTCAGAAAGCAGAGAACCTCTTTCTGGTACTGTGCTTGCACAAAAACTGAATGTCAGCCGGCAGGTCATTGTACAGGACATCGCACTGCTGCGTGCTGTCAATAAAAATATCCTTTCAACTGCAAAAGGCTATCTTCTGTATCATCCGGAGCCAAAACGCGCCACTCGCTGCTTTTTTGTCTGCCACAATACTTCGCAAATTGAAGATGAACTGTGTTCGATTGTAGACCACGGCGGCAACATATTGGATGTTATTGTCTCACACCCAATCTATGGCACCATCAGCGCCGACCTGATCATAAAAAAACGCAGCGATGTCTATGATTTTGTACGCAAAGTAGCAGAAAAGAAGACCGTGCCACTAAAAGAGCTGACAAATGACTATCACTTTCATACAGTAGAAGCTGATTCAGAACAGGTTCTGGATGAAATTGAAGAAGTGTTAAAGGAAAAAGGCTATCTAAAAACATAGTCTTTCGCTGTCAGGCGCTGCCTGCGACTTTATCCGCCATCAGACCGGAAAAAATTATATGTTCTTTCCGGCCAGAAAGCTATAAAAAATTTCTGTATTCTACAATCCTTGGCTCTGAAACATCTTTGACATTTCTTCCGCAGACTCCTGCATTCCCCTTTGGAACCATACCTCAATCCAGCCATAAAGCGTATAGGCAATAAAGGCAGAGCCATAGGCTTCTAGTTTGGAATGTTCCGGTTTCGGTCCGCAAAGACCCATAATAGTGTCTTTTAAAAGAAAAACAAGCCCTCTTTCGTTCAATAGGCTGTAAAACTCTTGATAATCTTCAAAATGCATAAATAATGCCAGAATCAATTCGCTTATTGGCCTGTTCCCATCTCCCTGCTGGTCATATTTATCCATCCATTCACGAAACAGCTGTCTGATATATTTTCTTAAAATATCCTCTTTGCTTTCATAATTTCTATAAAAAGATGCTCTGCCCACTACAGCTGCATCGCATAATTCACTGACGGAAATATCGCTGATTGGTTTCTTTCTAAGCAGCATGAGCAATGCTTCTGTAAGATGCTCTGTCACATAGGCATTTCTTGCTTCATTACTGAATGGTGAGCTCTTTGCATAGTTTTCTTCCTTCTCTGCTGATACATTTTGCAGGTTTTGTTTCATTTTTCCCCTCCCATTGACATCATGAATTTTTATGATACAATTATATCGACATTACAAATGTATCATCACTATTATATTCCTTACATAATGTAATTGTCAAGAAAGATTAGAAGAAAGGGCGGAAGAAAAGAATGACTCTCACGCAAAAACGCATTCTCATTTTAATTATTGTTATCCTGGCTGCAGCTGTTTTGGGACGGCTGGCAATACGGGCATTTATGAACCTGATGCTTGGTGGTACGCTGTTTGGAGGGAACTTCCTATGAAAAAAGAAAAAAAGAAGGGAAAAACAATGTGGGGATTTATCTATGTAATTGCATTTATTGTAACATTTGCCGCATCAGCAATTATCAAAATGACCTATAATCCATTAGGCGATAAATATACTGTCCATTGGGATGACTCTGTTGGTAAAATTTATACGGATTTTGCTTATGGTGACGGAGAGGCTCATAAATTTGACCTCTATGTTCCTGCGGATAACACAAAAGAAACTTATGGCCTTGTAGTCTATCTCCATGCAGGCGGTTTTACATCCGGTGACAAAAGTAGCGATGCCGATATGCTCAAATACCTCTGCTCTATGGGCTATGTAGCTGCCGGAATCAACTATACGTTACGCGACAACGACCATCCCGAAGTCAGTGTTTACACACAGTCCCAGGAAATTAAATCCAGCATTCCTATGGTCATCGCAGAAGCAGAGAAATTAGGCTATAAATTGGACCGGATGGCAATCTCCGGTGGTTCGGCAGGCGGTTGCCTTGCCCTGATTTATGCTTACCGGGATGCGGATACTTCTCCTGTTCCTGTAAAAATGGTTTTTGAAGCAGTTGGCCCAGCCAGTTTCCATCATGAGGATTGGACGTCTTATGGCCTGGATAAAAACCCTGAAGCAGCGGCGAATCTGTTCAGCGTTATGTCCGGCAATCTGATTACGGCAGACCAGATTGCCGCAAACGACTATGATGATAAAGTCAAGGATATTTCGGCCTATATGTGGATAAATGAAAACTCTGTCCCTACTCTGTGTGCCTATGGCGCACATGACAGGGTATGTCCTTTTGCCTCTTCCAGACATCTGATTGATGCACTAAAAGAGCATAATGTGCCATATGATTATATTGAATTCCCCCACTCCGGACACGGCTTACAAAATGACAATAAGCTCTATGGGGTATATATGGATAAACTGGCTGAGTATCTGACCCGATATATGAGCAATTAGTACAAAGAGAAATAAAGGCTGTAATTCCAAAAAAATTTATACATCCAACTTCATATCGCCTTCCTTAATCCAGCCAAGTTTCCGCATACCTTCGGAAATTCCAAAAGCAATTGCTGCAGGAAGGATAAAGTGCATTACCAAAATTTTGATAAGAACAATTACCGGACTTTCCGCTTGTACCATCGTTTGATAGCTCATAATCTGTCCGACAAAGCCTGCAGTTCCCATTCCGGAACCAACCGCATTGTTTTTCATGACAATCAGTGTCGTTGAAACCGGTCCTAAAACTGCGCTTGTAATAATTGCCGGAAGCCAGATAACCGGCTTTCTCACAATATTCGGCACCTGCAGCATGCTTGTGCCGACACCCTGAGCCAAGAAACCTCCAAACTTGTTTTCACGGTAGCTTGCTACAGCAAAACCAATCATATTTGCACAGCAGCCAATCGTCGCCGCACCTGCTGCAAGCCCTGTCAGGTTCATGGAAATACCAATGGCTGCCGAGCTGATTGGCAATGTCAGTATCATGCCCATCAGCACTGAAACAATAATCCCTCCAAGGATTGGCGACTGCTCTACATTATAGTTGACAAGTCCGCCAAGCCATGCCATAAAGCCGGAAATCGGCGGTCCGATCAGGATACCAACGGCAGAGCCGGAAAGTATCGAAACAAACGGCGTTACAATAATGTCTACCTTTGTTTTGCCAGAAACCAAAAGCCCAAGTTCAATTGCCACATAAGCTGCAACAAACGCTCCCAGAGGCTCGCCGACACCGCTCAATACCACAAGCGAACCTGCGCTTTTTCCGCTTTCTGCCCAAAGCAGGACGCCATCAGAAATCAAGAACGAACCTGCCAGAATTTTGCCTGCATATGCACCAACCATACCTGCAGTCGCCGCAGAAACTGTGACCAATGGACTTGCTTTAAACTTGCTTGCTACACCGACACCGATTCCAGCTCCTGTCATATATTTTGCCGCAGCGCCAAACAGCGACAGCCAGTCTCCGACAGCACCGGGAATCAAGTCTCCAAGCTGCTGAATAATTGTTCCGATAATCAGTGTTGCAAATAAACCAAGTGCCATACCACTCAGTCCGTCAATAAAAATGCGGTTTAAAATCTTCTTTACCTTATCCATCTTACTCTCCTATTCCACCGCCTGCGGCGGCTTTAAAGCTGTCTTGTCAGCTGTAATGTCATAGGTAAGATAGCACAGAACACATAAGATGTCAATAGAAACAGGCGTATGAATAAATTTTTATCCATACACCTGCCATAGTTTTATTCTCTGATTTTTATGCCATATCCAGCTTTGGCTCCGCACACAAAGTAATTTTGTCTGCTGCCTTGCCTTCGGTTTCAAACAGGATAATCTCATTCTTTCCTGCATGAATCAGTGGCCCCGGCACATATAGCCTGCCCTGCGGACCAATCTCCCAGAACCTTCCAAGATTAAACCCATTGATAAAAGCACAGCCCTTTCCAAAACCGCTCACATCAAGAAATGTGTCAAGATAACCGTCCTTCTGTTCCTCTGCCACAAACTCAAAACGATAAAATGCCGGAAGCCCTTTGGTATAGCCCTTGCCAAACGGAAGTCTTTCCAAATTGTCAAGCGGCAGCGGATAGTGCGTCCATTTATAGTGCTGATGCCCGTTTAATACAACTGCACCTTTGATTCCTTTGTTCTGTCGTTCCATTCGGATGCCGTAATTGACACGTCCCATATTTTCTACAAGAATGTCAAGCCGCTCCCCACATATTTTATCTACTTTCTTTTCCGCAAGCAGTTCCCTGTCATATAGTGTTGCAATCTCTTTTTCATCCAAATAGACCTTGGCACGGTCATTGGTCTCAAACAGAAACAGCTTTTCTATCTCTTTATCGCGTACAAGCTCGGAACGGTACAGAATATAGCCATATGCCTGCCCAAGCTTTTCCATTGGCTGAGGATAAAAATGCTCTTCCGGCACAGCGATGGAATCCAGTGCTTCAAACAGCCCAACCTTTTCTTTTACCGGAACCTCACCATAAGAAGTGCGTCCGATGTGGGTCGTAAGCTCCACCTGCGGAACCTTCCTGAAACGGCTGATAACTTCCTGAAATGCTTTATATTTTTCCGTTATCTGCCCATCCTCAGTCAACAGTGCGTCATAGTCATAAGAAGTGACATCCGGTGTCAGCCTGTCATAATAGTTTGCACCATTCATAAAGCCAAAGTTTGTTCCGCCTTCTGCCATATAAATGTTGACATTGCCAAGCTCCAAAATATCATTTAGTTCTTTTGCATGCTTTTCCGGCGGTTCTGTATGATGTTTATCTCCCCACGCATCAAACCAGCCAACCCAGAACTCCATGCACATCAAAGGCTTGTCGCCAATATGTTTTTTTAATACCGCAAACTGCTCCTTTGCCTTTGAGCCAAAGTTTCCTGACTGAAGCACTCCTTCTACCTTGCCACAGGAAAGATAGTCGCCCCACGGTCCGTCTGATGTAATAAACGGCACAGTAACACCGTTATCTTCCATTATCTGCTTTAAGCTCTCCAGATATGTGCTGTCTTCACCATATGCCCCATATTCGTTTTCAATCTGGAACATAAGAATCGGACCGCCGTTTGTAACCTGTAAAGGTGCCAGCACTTCAAACAGCTTTTTATAGTAATCACAGATATGATTTATATATGGCTCATATGAGCTGCGCAGACGCATCCCATCCTCGGCAAGAAGCCATGCCGGAAGCCCACCAAATTCCCACTCCGCACAAATATACGGAGAAGGGCGTACAATAGCCCAAAGCCCTAACTCTTGTGCCAGAGCAAGGAACCGTCCAAGGTCTGCAATGCCTTCAAAGCAGAACTCCCCTTTTTTCGGCTCATGTACGTTCCAAGCCACATAGGTTTCAATCGTATTGCAGCCAAGCGCCTTGATTTTTTCGAGACGGTCCCGCCAGTATTCCGGCACTACACGGAAATAATGTATTCCGCCGGAAATAATCTTTATTTTTTCTCCGTCTAAGTAAAAGTCTTCTTTGATTTCAAACCGGTTCATATTATTTCTGCACAGCTCCTTCTTATTTTTATTTCCGTAGGAAGCAGCACAATTTTGCTGTAATCCCTTGGAAAGCGCTCCCTTTCCACAAGCAGGTCAACCGCCGCAAATCCGATATATTTTGTTTGAATTCGCACTGTAGTAAGCGGCGGAATCATATACCTGGCATTCGTCTGGTCATTGAAGCTAATAACACTGATGTCCTCCGGAATCCTAAGTCCGAGCTCGGAAATCGCCCGATATGCCCCGATTGCCATCGAATCACTGCTGACAACAAGCGCTGTTGGGTGGCTCTCTTCCGACAACACTTCCTTCAGCTTCCGGTAAGCATTTTTTATGGAATAATCTCCGCAGTCATAGATAAGAGATTCGTCATACAGCCCTTTTTCTCTCATAAACACCCGATAGATATAAGCGCGCTTGTCCACAAATCCCAGCTCTCGCTCTCTCTCTTCTGTCCTGCCACCTAAATGCGCAATTTTTCTGTGCCCAAGATCATAGAGATACTGCATTACGTCTCTGGTTGCTTTTTCAAAATCAGCTCCGACATAATCAAAACCTTTGAGCCGGAATGAATTGTCAATAATAATAACATTCCCATACTGCTCATTTAAGGTTTCTAATGTAATATCATCCAGCCGTCCAAGCACCAAAACCCCGACTTCATCCGGCATCAGTTCCTCCAAATTACTTGGGTTGACCAAACGAACCTGATAACCATATTCCTCTGCTTTCTGTTCTATGGCAAGGCGGATGGAAAGATAATATGGGTCCTCCATCTCCTGCTCATAGTTATACCAATAGACAATGGCAATTTCCTTCGCCTGTGCAGAAGCTGTTTCTCCCTTTTGCTTTCTGTTCTTTCTTGGAATATAATCAAGCTCATCTGCAATAAAGAAAATATTTACACGAGTTTCATCCGCTACATTTAAAGTGGCATCCATATTCAGTACTCTGGACACCGTACTTGCGGACACCCCTGCCCGCTCTGCAATATCACGAATTGTTGCCATATTACTCCAATCTGCCGCATCTTTTGCTGCTTGTCTGTTCTATTTTGTCAAAATAACCGTAACAATCGACTCTCCCTGAATCGTAATTGCCTGATTGTCTGTATAAGTTCCCTGCTCTGTTCTCTCAAGATCGCAGTTCTCATTTGTCGTATATACCTCATATTCGGTATATTTTCCGGTTTCCGAAAGCGCAAGCTGGAACGTCTTTTCCTCTTCCCTGTTAATCAGGACAAGCACTAGCTGTTCCCTGCCTTCGGTATTGGTTCCGGTAAATGCCACGCTTTTCATATTGTACAGGTCCATATACGGATTTTCTGCCGCAACTCTGGTGTAACCCGGACGGATAAACTTTGTAAAGTTTCCATATCCCCAAAGACGCTTTGCAGGCCGGCATACCTTTGCGGAAGTATTTACATAAATCAGCCCATCCCTGTAGTTTCCGGGAGCTACCCCAACCCAGTACTGCCATGCCACGACATCCAATACTGTCAGGTCGTCGTAAATCTCATCTGCCAAATTGAACGCAGAATCCATTGTATAATCTGTGCCGTTGACCATTTCCACCCATTCGCTTGTGCGAAGCTTCACATCCGGATAGCGCGTATTCATCCAACGCTTAAATTCTTCCTTTGTTGACTTTTTGGTCCAATAAGAATGACAGTCCAGCACATCAAAATAATCCTTTAATACGGCATCCTTCATGATGGCATTGATATAGTCTTTTGTCCTGCCGCCCCACTCTCCGCTCTCAGGCCCGGAAATCCTCACACCAGAAAGGCTTTCTCGTTTTCCGATTTCATCTACAAATGTCCGGAGGACTGCTGCTGCCTCAGCCGGCTCATAATGACAGCCTTCCTGTCCATTGTACCAGTCCCATTGCGGTTCGTTGATTGGAGAAATATCCGTTACCGGAATGCCTTGGGAAACAAAATATTCCGTCACATCCAGCACATAAGTTGCAAAGTCGTCATAGTGTTCCGGAAGCAGATTTACTTTGGAACCGCCCTCGGTCATATGCGCCATGCCGTTGACAGTCAGACGGCACAGAGGACTGTTACAGAAAAACACAATATCCACGTTTCCTTCGGTCAGTTCCACAACTCTCTTTAAAAACCAGACAGAGTTTGCATCCTTTGTAAAATCATAGACACCCGGAGCCTTTTCAAAGCTCTCTGCTCTTCTGTTATCATCCCAGAACGTGCCGTTTCTCGCTTCCTTAGAGCCTGCTCCAAGGTTAAAACGATAAGAAGTCAGCCCGATTCCTCCATCCATCGAGTAGAGATACCGTGCAATTTCTTCCCTTGTTGCCAGCTCTCTGTCTTTATATGGCTGATCCCATCCGCCGACATACTGTGCCCACCATGCTCCGCTGACGCCAAAGCTTTCCCATACCTGATAAGTCTTGCTCTCATCTATTTTCACTTTGGAATACTGAGGCACCGGTGTCGGAACAGGGGTTGGAGTTGGCTCTTCGGATGGTTCCGGCGTTAATTCTTCCGGTATGTCTGTTACCTTTTCAGAATCTGAATTCCCCTGTGTATCCGGAGCGGCACACGCCGCCCCAAACACACAAAGCACAACCATTGCCATGCCAATAATACATTGCTTTATTTTCATTGAATTTCCTTTCGGCCATTAGCCTACGATACCCGCATTCTCGATATTTTCTACAAGCCAGTGCTGCGCAATAAAGTATACAATTAACAGCGGCACCATATAAATCAACGCGCCTGCCTGCTTTACCGCATCAAATACAAAGCTGGACGCCATCGGAAGACGATACCATTCCTGCATTGCATTCAGAATGAAATACTCATTCGCAGACTGGAAGGTATTTGTTAAAATATAGCTTAAATACGGTCCGTCCGGATGGAAGTAGCCAGTATAATAGGTATCTCCATAGTTCCATACAAAGCCAAGTACCGCAACTGTTGCAATCGCAGGTTTTGCATTCGGAAGCATAATCGAGAAATATGTTTTGTGGAAACCACAGCCATCAATCAATGCAGCTTCTTCCAGTTCTTTTGGCGTATTTGTAAAGAACTGGCGGAAAATAAATACAAACAGGCTTTGGTTTACTCCAAATCCAAGCAACGCCAGCAAAAACAGCGTGACTGGTTTGTTAATCAGGTCGATTGTACCTCCGGTAAACATTGTAATAATGCCCATAATATCAAAATTCTTGAAATGAATATACTGAGACAGCAAAAGTGCCTGTGGCGGTACAAGGAATACGAACAGTACCAGCATAAAAATCAGCTTGGAACCCGGAAAATTAATCCTTGCAAGTGCGTAGCCGACCATTGCGCTGACAAAAATCTGCACTGCAACAATGGCTGCCGCATACAGCAGAGAATAAACCATTGTCATGGCACCGCTCTTCATAATGAAACGCCATGCTGCCTGGAAGCTCAAAAAGGAGCGGTTAATCGGAATCCAGATAACATCCGGATTTCCAAGGTCTGTCAAATCGCTCGTCACATTCGGGAACAGCTTAAAAATCGGATACAGCATCGTAAAGCACAGACCTGCAATCAGAGAGCCAAGGAAAATGCCGATTACCAGCTTCTTTGCTCTTCTTTTCAGCATCTGCGGCGTATCCTCTTTTGCCTTCCTTGCTTTTTTCATATTCTTAGCCATTTGATTTCACCGCCTTTCTGGAAATCAGGAGAATCAGCAACAGAATTAACAGCACGTTCAGCATATAGACAACGGAAAGCGCCGAGCCGATGCCAATCTTACTCCTCTGGAACGCAAATCGATAAACCTCCTCTGCAATTGGAGAAGCCAAGAAAATATTTACGATAGTATAGACTACTACGAATACCGAAATATTTCCTATCATCGGAAGCGTTACTTTCCAGAATGTTTCATATGTCGTCGCGCCCTCAATTTTTGCCACTTCATAGAGCGCCGGACTGATGGACTGCAGACCTGCAAGATAGATTAACGTCTGCACACCTGCCTGTGACATCAGTGCAAAAATATTGTCTACAAAGTCCGTTACCGTAAAAATAACATCTGTATCAATACTTGTGTATTTTAGCAAAAGCCTTGCTGCTATGCCCTGACTGAAAATTCCGGTTCCGCGCAGTGCAACCAAATCGCCGCCGGTACTGACTGTAATCATTTCCGTAATAACACCCAAGCCAAGCACAATTGGCAGGAAGAAAATCACACGGACAAAACCTCTGCCCTTAAAGCTCATGTTTGCAAGGATTGCAAGGAACAGGCTGAAAATAACGATGATTGGGGCATTTGTCAGAAGCCCTAAGTTTTCATCCGAAAACAGTTGGATAAACGTATGGGAATCTGATGTTACCTGCTCCGTGAAAAGGCTGACATAGTTGGAAATGCCTGTCGGAGTCAGCTCCATGCCGCCGGTTTCCTTTACACCCACTTCACTGAAGGAGTAAATTATCGTATTGATAATCGGCACCGCAAAGAACATGACAAAACCGATTAACCACGGAAGAGTATATAAAAAGCCGTTCAGCTTCCGTTTTGTTCTGTACTTCATTTTCTTGCGCTTCATGCCTAGTTCCCTCCTTTCAGAATCAGATAATCATTCGCTTTTATTGTAGTTCCGTTGTAATCAAACTCATACAGCGTGTAGTTGGAAACTACTCTCGTTCCGTTTGCATATTCGGTCAGGAAAACGTCCTGTGCAAGCATTGTGTGGTTTACAATCTGTGCCGTCCCAATTTCCTGCATTGCCTCTGCGTAAGCATCATACACCATCTTGATATCGTCCTTCAAAAACTCATACTGTATAGAGAAATAATAGGAATAGGTGCTGTCTTTCAATGCATCCACATTCTTTGCAGAAACCGTGAATTTCGGCTGCGCCCCTGTTTCAATTGCCTGCATCAGATAATATTTTGCCGGGTCGCTGTTGTTGTTTGCAGTTGTTGTCGTATATTCCATCATACCATTTAATACAAGCTGTCTGAACGGTATAGAGGTATAGAATGAGTTCAGGTTGCTGCTCTCTCTGGAAACATCCACAGCAATTGTTCCGTTTGTCAGCCTGTCAGCACGAGGATTCTGCAGCGCCAATTTGGAACCGTCCTCTGCCAATACGCCAAGCGCCTGCCCTGCCAGCCTCTGCGCCTCATATGGAGAAATGTAATTCGTTCCATAATCAGCATAATACTGGTTTGCTACTCCATTTACATAGTAGTTGTAGCTGTCTTTTACATTCTTCTTAAAATCGCCTACCACGTCTACCAAATACTTAGGAGACAACATCTGGTAATGGTTTGTCATCTGCTGGAACATTCCAAACTCCGTAGAATAGCCATAAATCTCTACTGCCGACTTGGAATAATCCTGTAGGCCATGCAGCATCTTCATGTAGCCGTTCCCACTCGTATCATATATTCTCAGGAAATCGGTTTCCATATAGAGATCATCCGAAAGCCCTTCTACTTTTGCAATCAATGCTTCCAAATCCTTTTTGCTTCCGTTCTTGGAGACAAGTTTGCCGCGGTTCATCAGCTTATGGTTCATGCCGCCGTCAAATACGCCTTTGTAAGCAATATTTGCATGTCTGCCGTCCAAATCCTCCAAAATTCCAAGAAGCTCTTTGTAGGTCGTCATTGAATATTTTGTATCATATGGAATGCCAAGGAATCTCTCTTCTAAGGAAAGTGTTCCAACAACTTCTAAAAACATCTCTGCTTTGTCCGGATAAACGTTTGGCACCGAGCCTTTACATAAATAGCTCTGATAGTCCTTTGCCATATTGTAATAGGAAACTTCCTCTCCTGTATAGAACAGGTAACGAAGAACATAATCTTCTTCTGTCTTTGGTGCAGTTGACAGGAATTTGCTCTGGTTATCGCTGTACTCGCCAAAAACCGGAACCCATTCATACTGTGCAACATCATAGGTTGTATATACTTTGTTGTACTTACGCCCTACGCCATCTTCTCCGCCAGAAGCAAGCATCGCTTCTACATACGCAGTATCCGCACCGTTTTCTACAATGCCAAGGAAGCCATATGGCTCTGCAGTTCCCTCAAGGCACAGCATTCCAAACAACGGCATCATCAGTTCCTGACCATACTCTGGCTTGTAATAATAGTCCGTGTAATAATCATTGTCATAAAAACCTCTGACATAGTCCGGCACCTTGGAATCATATGTATTCATCCTCATCAGGGCACCTGCGCCATCCGGTATGAACAAGTAACCTTCGGTCACGTTCTCTGATTTTACAAGTGAAAAATTGGTCAGCACCTCAATGTTCTGAAGCGTATAAAAGTCATTTCCATTGATAATGTTTTTCACCGGAAGGCTGACTACCAACTCCCCATTCTCCAATACAGCATCTAAGGTAATATCAAATACCGCCGGTTCTGTAAAGTCTACTTCAAAACCAAACTCCTCTGCATCTCCAAGCAGCATTTCTGTTGTATAGCCAACTAACTTTGACAGTTCAATCAGCTGCGTTACCGCACTTCTTGGCGGCGACCCTACAAAGTTTACATTATAAGACTCGGTTTCCCGGCTTCTCTTATAAATCAGGCTTAACGTATTCTTATACTTTGTTGCCTGTGCCTTTTCGAGAGTGCCTTCCTCTACAAGACGTTCCAATCCTCCAACGAATACCTCTTCATAATTGGAAACGGACATCTTCTGAGGCATATACTCATAAAACCTTGCGGACGCACCTTCATTGATGTTCATATTGATGCGGACACCATTTTCTATTTTCTGCAATGTGTAGCTCTCATTTGCCACACAATATTTATAGGAATCCCATGCAGTAAAAATATTGTCATCACCAATATAGTTGACTGTAATCAGCGATTTTTCCGCATCACTTCCCTGTGGGTCAATTGCAGACCATCTTATACCGGTTGCCTTATCTTCCACAATCAAGTTTAAGGATGCAGGGTTGACATAAAGTGCCTTGCCGCCATTCTCTGCCACAAGGACATTGTTGCTGCCGATTGCAATTTCTTCCCCAGGAACTACTTCTTTTGTCGCTTCCCCTTCCGTATTGCGGACAGAATTGACACCTGCTACCTTTATAACAAACAGCGTCAGACAAAGAAGCGCAATGGAAACTGCAACAGCAATTATAATTTTAACCAGCTTTTTCATACTGCCCTCTCCTTCCCGCTGCTAAATCCGCCGCATCAGTTCCTTAATGAAGATATAGAGGAACTGGAACATCTGCTCAAGAAGCGATAAAAACAAAACTCCAAGGAACAAAATAATCAATGCTGCAAATGCCGTAACAACCAATGTCACCAATGTCTTTGCCAGACTGAATTCGTGAATCGTACAAAGCCCTGTCACAATCAGGAAACAGAACCAGACCATTCCCATTGTGCTAAGCGCAGTCAGAATAACCGTTTCCTCAGAAATAACAAAGTTACTCGCAAAAACAACAATCGTATCAATAAAAATTATCGGAAGCAGGGAATAGCAGGTTACCATATAAATATGCTTTAGCTTTCCCTTCCCCTCAAACAGCGTTGTCGTTGTCCAGTTGCTGATAACAAACAAAAGCATTACGCTCAGTGAGGAAATGAAAATCGTCACGCTGTTCATACGAGTGATATGGTTCAGGTTCATGATAAATCCTGTATACTGCACCTTGACACATTGCAGAATTCCATATAGGCAGAGCAGGACTGTTGCAGCAATCAGGCTGCCTCTCCCACGGTTCTTTGCTTCATAAAATCCATCAAAAGGATGGAACACACAATACTTTATGTATTTTACTTTCTCTGACATAGCCGTTCCTCCTCCTAGATTTTATTTTTCTTATGATACCGTACTTCCGATACCACGAGTGCCGTTATCAATACTACAAAGAGAACCGCAATCACCCAGAAGTTGTTACGTATCATCTCTCCGCGGTATCCGTTATAAGCATCTGAGTAATAAGCCCTTGCATTTCCAAGCTTAAAGTAGTACATTGCTTCCTTATATTCATCCTTCATCAGATGGTTCTTTCCGATTCCGGTATAAGCTACTTCATAGTTGCTGTTCCAACGGATACATTCATGGAATAGCTCGGTCGCCTGATCCCAGTTGCCGTTGTAATAAGCTTCACTGGCACGAAGAGCAACATCACCAAACTCCGTCGGTGTTAAAATGTAGGCACAACGCAGGTCGGTATCCGTCACAATCAGGTTGTAGCCGCACCATGCAAGCGAAGTAGGATTTGAGAACTGCCCTTTGATTTTTCCGTAGCCGCCAAAAATATTTAAAATCTGCCCATCAAAATCATACAGGAAAATACGGCCTTTCGTAGAATCCAACGCAGCATATACCCCATAATCGGTCACTGCAACATCAATGAATGAACTTGCTTTACCATTCATAATATTCAAATCGCCGATAACAGGAAATCCCATTTCCCGAAGCACGTTCTCGCCTTTGGAGTTTAAGCGGAATACACTGTCCACTGCCGCAGAGTCATTGGTCACTGCATAGACAAAGCCTTCAGAGTCCATTGTCACATTAGTGAACGCCGGTGCGTAGGTTTTTCCCATTTTCTCCTTCTGCGCATCTGTTGCAAGCGACTTCCAGAAGAAATCCAGCAGGTTAATTCCTGGAACGTTTACACCAAAATATCTTGAAAATGTCCCATCCTCATTTAACTCAATAATTCCTTCATAGCTTGACTGCACGACGATATAGATACGGTCTGCCATGTCAACGGTAATTTTACTTGGGATATATTCCGTCACGCCTGAAAGGTTTTCCGGCGTACCAATAGTCCGTTTTAGCTGGAAATTCTCCCCATCTAACACAAACACCTTCCGGTTGCCGGAATCTGCAATATAAAGTTCGTTGTTTTTGTCATGATAGTAGGTTCCGGTCGGCGCGGACAATGTTACCTGAGAACCGTCTTCATTTAATGCAATCTTTCCTTCCTGTGTACGCAGCACTCTGATGGAAACCATAAATTTCCCAAAAGAATCAAAGACATTGACACGCCCATTTGTTTTATCTGCCAGAAAGATTCTTCCATCACGGCTTGTAGAAACATCATCAACACTTCCAAAATTAAATGACTCCATAGAACTGCTGTCAATAATTCCGCCCAGTGAAAACGCCGCCGGACATTCCTGGCTGTTTCCCCAGAAATCATAAATATAACCATCATATTCATAGCTGCTTCCGTCTGCAGCATGAAGTTCCATAAGCGGCGCAGAGGTGACTCCTACAAGACAGCATAATGCTGCAGCTATAATACGTTTACCTATGTGTTTTCTCATATCATCCCTCCTAACCTTTCATACCGGAGGTTGCCATTGTTTCGAGGACGTTACTCTGAGAAATAACGAACACGGTAACAGGCACTACCAGCATAATCAAGGAGACTGCCGAGGACACACCGGTTCTGGAAATACCGGAGCTGACAATCTGTGACAACACGTAGCTTAAAGGCTTCCATTCCTCCGAATAGATAAACACGCCGCCGGTGGTTCCCCACATGCTCTGGAAGGAAAGGATAATCAATGTAATCCATGCCGGTTTACAAAGCGGCATCACCGTTTTGAAAAATGTCTGGAACTCTCCGGCACCGTCAATTTTCGCTGCCTCTAAAAGTTCATCCGGTATCTGCACCATGAAGTTTTTCATCAGGTACAGGCCGAGTGTTCCGCCGACTGCCGGAAGGATTACTGCCCAGATCGTATCAATCAGGTTCATTGCGCTCATGATAAAGTAGTTCGGGATTGCCGTTACCGAGCTGCTGAACATCAAGGCATATACGATAATATTGGACATCAGTTTGGAACCCGGAAATTCGTATTTTGCAAGAGGGAATGCCGCCATAGAGCCAAGCAGCACGGTTCCTGCAGTTCCGAGCCCTGTGATGATAAGCGTATTGAACGCGTATCTTGAAAACGGAATATCAAATTCTTCAATGATAAAACCAAGGTCAAAAAAGTTATTGAGCGTCGGGTTTTCTACCACAAGCCTTGGTGGGAAAATAAACACTTCACTCATTGGCTTAAACGCGCTGACAATAATATAAATCAAAGGATACAAGCTGAATAATCCGAAAGCACCGAGGATAATGATAAGAGCAATATCTACTCCAAGGCTTCGGTTGCGCCTTCTGATTTTTCGCATTTTCAAATAATGCCGAATGGCATAAAACAATTTCCTCACCTTTCTATTACCTCCCTTTCTTTTTCAGGCAGTCCACAGACTAGCCGAGCTTACGCAGCAGCTTCTGAACAAGCACGTTACAAAGCATCATAATGAAGAACAGGATAACTGCAATGGTACATGCATAACCCATTTCGTAACGGACATAACCAAAGTCATGTAAGTGCGTCAGAATTGTATGACCTGCGTACTCGATGGAAGGAAATCCAACAAGGTCAATGGAAATGGAGGAAATAGACAGGGAGTTTGTAATCTGCATTACCGCACCGAACATCAGCTGAGGCTTCATGGACGGAAGAGTAATGTACCAAAGCTCCTGCCAGCGGTTCTTGATGCCTTCTACTGCTGCTGCTTCATACAGCGAACGGTCTACCGTCTGCAATCCTGCGATAAACGACAGGAAGCTGACACCAAGGCTTAACCACAGCTGCACGACAATTAAAATCGGCAAAATATATTTTGCTGTGGAGAACCACAAAATTGCTTCGTTTGTAATGCCAAGCTTCATCAGCCATGCATTGGCATAACCATATGTATCAGAAGAGAAAATCAGCTTCCAGATCAAGTAAGCATTGCCGGAAATCGACGGTGCATAAAAGACCAAAGTCATGATAGCACGCGGTACTGGCGGCAGTTCATTAATCAGCCATGCAAACAAAAAACACATGATATAGCTTAGAGGACCCGTAACAAGCGCCAATACAAATGTATTCTTTACCGCAATCAGGAAAATATCATCCTGCACAATCAGATCTATGTAGTTCTTGAATCCGATAAACTTCGGCATTTCCGCCATGTTAAAGGAAGTAAAGCTTAAAATCATGGAAATGGCAACCGGAAGGAAGGTAAACAGGATAAATATAAGCCCAAACGGAGCAATCATCAGATATTTGCTTCTATGCTTTCTCCATACAACGGAGAAAGGTTCTTTTCCTTTTTTCATGATGTCCCTCCTTCTACTTCGTTTCCGTGTCTAAGGAAAACTCGGCACGTTTCTTTGTCAACTCTTTATCAATTGCCTTCATATTCAAGTAAAGTGTCTCTCTTGGATTAGAAGAATTTGCTACAACATCATCAAATGAATATGATACCATTCTGGTTGCCATATAGCTTCCTGGCACTGCCGGAATGCCTTTTGTGCTTTCCATCTGTGCAACCAGGTTGCGGTATTCGCCGCTGCTCCAAGGAAGCTGCTGCAACACTGCTTTGTCTGCTGCAGGGTATCTTGCTGCAGTACCCATTACAGCCTCTACAGTATTGGCATACTGGAGCTGTGTCTCAGTACCGGTCCACCAGCGCAGGAATGCCCATGCATCGTCTATGTTGTCACAGTTTTTCATAATAACGCTCTGCACAGTATCAGTCACAAATGTGTTGTCAATCGTCCCATCTTCCTGTACTGTTCCTGGGAACGGAGCAAATGACCAGAGTCCCTTGATTTCTGGTGCGAATATTTCCAAATTACAGAATGTCGTATAGGTCGTAATACCAACCGGCATTTCTCCGGTACGGAAACGGTTCGGGAAGTCAACAGATACCTGCAGCTTATAAGCGGTAAAGAAATCCGTCAAATCCTTGAATGCCTGCATTGCTGCATCGCTTGCAAGTCCGGAAGCAATACCATAATCTCTTCCCGTTCCAAGATAGAAATCTCCGCCATACTGAAATACCATAGAGGAATAGATTTCTGTCTTTGGCATATAAAAATCATAATTATTTCTCTGCAGAAGCGGAATCAGTTCTTTTACGTCACCCCATGTTTTTGGTACTTCTGCCCCAAGCTCTTCTAAAATATCGCTTCGGTAGAACGTCATCATAAAGGTCTGCTGCTCTGCAAGGCCGAATACGCCATCCAGATAGCTTGCTCCAGTAATTGCACTCTGGAAATAACGAGCTGCTTCCTCTGCAAAATCATCCAACTTGCTCAAATCCACGAGTGCATTACGCATTGCAAAGTCAGCAAGTGTTGCCTGGTTTAAACCTACCAGAACATCCGGCCCATTTCCAGTCAATGCTGCACGCAGTACAACATCAAGCGGAATCAGCTGCAGCTTTACCGGGATGTCATAATTCGGAGTAAACATTTCATCAATCATATTCTGGAGAATCTGAGCCTGTTCCTTACCAGAAGAAACCATCCAGACTGTCAAAGTCTCACCCTTTTTGCCTGTATCACTGTCACTTGTCACTTCATTTGTCTTTACAAAGAAAGATGCGAAAAAGCGGCAGATACCGTTCCATGCGCTCTTAAAAAAGCCTGCATTCGCATTTGGGAGCTTGGCATCCTCTGCAGAAAGCATAATGCAGTCCAGCTCCAGCGGCATTTCGGAAATTGTAACAATCCATGTACCAAGTGCTGCAATATTGCTCTTCCACTGGTTCAGCTCTTTGATAACACTTTCCGGATCTTCTGACAGCTTCTTTGCTTCAATTGCCATCTTTTCCAGCAACGCTGTATTTTCGCCTTTCTCACCAGTAATACGAACCATCTCGTTACATACGTTTGTCAGGCGCACACTCTCAGACGCTAAAATCTCTACAAATCCCGGAACCTTCTTTTCCACTTCATAGTCAATATACTGGCTCGGAACCTGACCGGTCAGCTGAATTGTCTTCAAGTACAGCTGGTTTAAGTTATACATGCTTTCTTCAATTTCTGTCAGCACGCCGCCAAATGCACCAAGTACGACTTCCAGCGTGATCGTATTTTTTCCTTCTTTGAAATGGAATAAATAAGGTGCCCCATTATCATCAGAAACCGTATAATTTACCATATCGCTCTCATAGCCAAATGACAGCTCATTCATTTCTGCATATGGAACTTCTCCGTTTATATACATACGGCGGTAAGAAGTAACACCTCTGTTCTGTGCCTGTCGGCCTTTGAAAGTCAGTGCATACAAGCCCTCTTGCGGCACTTCTACTTCCCATGTGATAAAATCGCCGGATGTCTTAAAGCTGTCACCGCCGATCGTATTGTAAATGATGTGGTACGGATGATACGGCATATTGTTTGCGTCAGAATAATTTTTCTTGATATTGATAGAAGAAGAACTCTTTGTGATGTCTGTCGTAATGCCGTCTCTGCGCTCTGCCTGCCCAATCATTACATCTCCTGTATAAACAGGGTACTTACTCTTTAACTCTTCGATTGTTTCGGCATAAGCACGCTCTTTTTCTTTATGGGTAAAAGTAATGTCTGTATACGCAACCGCTTCCTTCGCTGATTCTATTGTCAGAGTATGCTCCCCTTTTGTCAGATAAAACAAGAACGGATCTCCGGTTCTGCGGTTATAGTCCTCTACATATACTGTCGATTCCGTAAACACTTCTGCAGAAGAAGGACGGATTTCATTGTCATTTTTTACTTTAATCTCTTCATCCTGATAGCGGCGCTTCAGTACTACTTGAGAAAGTCCCTCATAACACTGTATACCATCAATCAAAATACGTCTCTGTATGTCTGATGTAGTCCCGGCAATCGGAATATAGGAAAGCCTCAAATGATAGAAGCCTTCTTCTTCTACCTGAAAGCTCCATGTAATTTTGCCTTCTTCACTGGTGGAAAGCTTTCCATCTGCAAAGCTGGCATTCATTTCCTGCGAAGCCGTAAAACGGTTCAAATCAATCGGAATTTCTGCAGAAGCATAAGCAGGCTCCCCTGTTCCATCATAACCGTGTTCGTTCAGATAGGCCATATAAGTTTCTTCGTATGGAGATGCTGATACGTTCTGATCCCCCAGATTCGGAGAACTGCCGTTATTTCTGGTGACAAACACGACGATGACGGCTAGGACTGCAATTGCCGCAACCGCTATCCATATTTTCTTTTTCTTCATGCACTCTTCCTCTCCTTGAAAAACAGGATGCCCCGGAAGGCAATTTCCTTGGGCATCCTGTCTGCGTTTTATTTCCGCAGGCAACAAACCTTGCGGAACTATTTCATTATTCTACAACTACCTGAACTGTTGTCTCTGCCGCATTGCCCACAAAGTCGGTTACTGTGATTCTTACATCATAAGTACCTGGTGTAGAAGAATCCAGTGTAGATAAATCAGCCGATACTTTGGAGGAAACATCCAGACCGTCTGCATCTACTGCAGAAGTAATTGGACAGCCTTCGCCAACCCATGTAATCGTGTTTACATCGGAGTTCAGCACAATGGTAATTGGAGTTTCGCTCGCCGTAAGGGTAGGTGCCGTCTTGTTGTCCGGATTGTAAACGTATACGGATACGGTCTTATAACCCTTATTGCCTGAACTATCTACAAAGTAAGCCTTAAATGCTCTATTGTAATAGCCAACGTTTTTGAAGTCGTCTTCAGTATAAGCTCTGTCTACCTTGCTGTCTGTTTCCGGAGAGTTGAATTCCGGCTTGAAGTAACTCTGGTCAAGCTCACCTTCTGCATTATCAGTTGCAGAGATAAATTCCATCCAGATAGGGTCTGACATCTTTGTTCCTACAGGAACTGCAATCGGCTCCTTCACAAAGTTTACGGAAGGTGCTACATTATCATGAACTCCCTCAGAAGCAAGGATTGCTTCCATTTCGCTTGCTTTCTCACTGAAGAGGTTCAGATTTGCTTCAATGGCTACATCATAGGATGCTGTGCCTCCAATACCAAATAAAGATTTTCCAAGAACTTCATCCCATTTCTCGCGGTAGCCAAGCATATCAGAGTAATCCTTGCCGTTTGGCATCTGGCTTACGATATAGAGGAAGGAATTTAAAACGCTGTCACCAATCTTCTCATGGAAAATATCAAGACCATAGCCAGCTGCCGTGGTAGTTCCTGCCGAATCCTGATACTCTGCAAAGGAATCTACTCCGCCAAGTGTTTTATAATATACATTGTAATAAAGAGCATATGCCTTTAATGCAAGTTCTGTCTTCTCCTTGGAAACGCCCTTAAGCACGCCAACAGAGTCACCAAGCGTAATTACCTGCCTGTAGTTCTCATCATCAAGCGCAAGGCTGTCTTTTCTTGGCCACGGAACAATACCAATGGACTGGCCTCTCTTACCTGCCTCATCAGTTGCCCAGCCGATATACCAGTCAGGAATATCAGTAAATACGGTAAATATGCCATCTTTACCATAAACAAAGCGCTCACCTGCCACACACCATTCTGGTGTATATCCATCATCATAGACGCCTGTTACAGTAAGAAGCTTAGCATCCATCAGCTCTTTAATATAAGCAACACCGTCCTTCATGCCCTGTCCGTTTACGGAAAGACCATCTACACCAAAAATTGCACCGCCTGCGGAATAAGCTGCAGAGAGTGATGCAAAACGAGTATCCGTATTGTATGTAGCAACACCTGCATCGCTTGCATAATAAGCTTCAATCTTAGAAAGATAATCCTTAAAGGTACTCCAAGTCCACTTGCCCTGATCAAACAAAGTGTTTGGATAAATTGTGTTACCATTCTCGTCTTTTAAGCTATCCACTGCTTCTACTAAATCAATGTTATAAACGAGTGGCCATCTCTGGTTAAAGCGAACAACATCACTTAACAGATAGTAATTCCCAAACAGCTTATCATAAAGCATCCAGGAATACTCATCATTATCCGTAAAAATATATGCATAATCATCAATTTTCTGGAGCACATTCTGAGAAAGAATAGCTGCTTCACTGCCGCCCCAGAGCACTGCAAGGTCACAGATAGGGTCGTTTGCCATAACGCTCTGCAGCAATGCTTCTTTTGTATCAGACGGATACTGTACATATTCAAATACAACGCCAAGCTCATCTAAAATAGCCTGCTCTGCTGCATATCTTGCTTCTCTCTGATCCGCTGCCATAACGTAATCGCCAGAAACTTCATCCGTATAGTGAGGGTCAAGACCCTGTAAATAATGTGTGCCATAACGGATAGTTACGATTTCCTTCGGAGCTTCCGGTGTTGGAGTTGCTTCCGGAGTTGGTGTGGAATCCGGCTTATCTTCTCCCTTTGTCGGTTCCGGTTTATCTGCATCTTGTGTCGGTTTTGGAGTGTCCGTCGGATTTGTACCCGGCGTTTCCGGTTTGCTGCATGCTGCCACGCCAAATATCATGCAGAATACAAGCAGCATTGCGATGACTGATCTCTTCATCTTTTTCATATTGCCTCCTTCTGCCACCCTCTGGTAGCACTTTTTACATTGTACCATTGCGTTCCAGCAATGTCTTCCCACTTTACTGCGTGTAAAAATGGCAGTGCAAATCTCTTACCATACAATTCTGCATACAAAATTTGCATAGTAAAAATACCGCCATTTGTTTAGTAAAGTTTACTATTTAAATTTATACTATTTTTATTCATTTGTCAAGTCATTCTTTGTGCAACAATTATACTTTTTCAGATGATTTTTCATGGAAATTGTAAGCTATGATGTATTTTCTATAAAACCTCCCTCTTCTCTTTCACTCTTTTATTAGTAAACACGGAAAATACTATGTGTTTCCAGTAAAAGTTACATAGTATTTCTTGCCAAATACTATATCTGTCATATATAATGATAGCACCAGCATACAAAAGGCAACGCACCGTTACTCAGGCAAGCCACTGCCTGACAGTTTTATATAATGAGGAGAGTTTTATGTTTCGTTTATGGGCAAAAATCTGGAAAGATAACCATTTAATTAAGGATATTGTAATAGAAAATGATGACTGTACCCTAAACCGTACAAGAAAAATTTTTGCGGCAATAGATGCTGTTTGTTATGAATTTGACTTATCAAAACCTCTCTGGCTTGACTCTACCGTCAGAGATTTTCAAAAGCATGATAAAACCAGATTTTATCAAGATAATTTTGTAGACTCTATTGAATTTGACTATTTGGAAATCCATGTCATTGAAGAAGACTGAGGAAAAAAGGACGTTGGCATATCTGGCTGCAGACTTGCCTGTAAGCAGGTATGCCAACACTTATATTTAGCTCTTAGCCCAAGTTCCTATGCTTCACATAGCAGAACTTTTTATTTTACTCTTTGCGCAATTCGCTCCGCCAGCCCTGCTGCCTCACCTTCTGCATAACTGCCTGGCTTCCAACCGATATTTACTGTATCGCTGTTCCATCTTGGAATAAAATGAATATGCAAATGAAACACTGTCTGGCCTGCTGCCTCTCCATTGTTCTGCAAAATATTCATTCCGTCACAGCCAAGCTCCTCTTTTATTGCAGTTGCCACCTTCGGAACTATAGAAAATATCTTTCCTGCTGTCTGCGCGTCTAGCTCAAATAAATTGGCTGCATGCTTCTTTACAAGCAAAATTGCATGTCCTTTTGCGGCCGGAGCAATATCTAAAATTACCCGAACCTCTTCGTCCTCATATATTGTTGCAGATGGAATTTCTCCATTTGCAATTTTACAAAAAATACAGGAATCCATAGCCTGCCCCTCTCTGCAGAATACTCTGCTATGTTTTTTTACCTTTTAGTTTGAAAGTTTGAACTGAAATAGCTGATCAAACATACGAAGCGTCTTAAAATCACCCTTTGCCGACAAATCACCGGACATAAATGCCCCCTGAAATGTAGTCCTGCCATTTACCAAACGGTTGATAACGCTCCTTGTCGTTGTCGCAAGCACATCCGCGTGCTCACCTTCTCCATAATAGCACTTTACATGTGCCCCTTTAATTTCAACAGTCAATGTCTTATCTGTATCTGTCATTTTAATTTCAAATACTGCCTTCACATCATCTGATTGCGGCACAAAGCTTTCTTTTAATGTTTTGATAAATTCTTGTTCGTTTTCTTTTCCTTCACTCTTGTCCATCATGTCCTTAAACATACGAGAAAGCTCTTCAATGTCCTCTTTCTGTTTTCTGACATAAGTGTCATTGGATACATATTTGGAAAGCTGCTCACTCTCTTGTGGAGTCAGTTCAATTGGCGTCTTTTTAATGATATTTTGTTTTATGACAAAATTACTGGACGGAAGCACCTTAGGCCTCTGACTGATAGTGCGGTACAAATCTTCCGTCCGCTTTTCAATAATCTTAACATAGTCAGTATCTGTTTCAAAGTCAGCCTGAGATTCCACATATGCACTGATTCCGCGGCACGGCATTCCTCCCAACAGCTCCCATGACTTTATAAGTACCTGTTCTGCTTCACATTCTCCATATGTGCTGGAAATAACGACCGGCATCATATAGATTTTTGACAGTCTTGCCTTATCAGCATACAGCCAGCAAGAATCCAAAAACTGCTGCAAAAAGCCCCCAATGCCATACCATTCCAATGACGCTGCTAAAATCACACCGTCCGCCTCTTTGATTGTATTGGAAAGTGCAGTAATCTCATTTTTACATTCATAAAGATTGTAGCGCTTTACATCCACACGCAATTCTTCCAGAACATTCGTTATTTTTTGAAGAACATAGAGTGTGGAATCCTCAATCAATCCCCTTCCCCCATAATAAATATTGATATGCATAAAGCGCCCTCCTTTTTCAGCTTCACCGTTGCTTAACTGCCACTATTATTATTGAAACTTTGATGTTATTTTTCTGTTCTACTCCGGGCTTTGATATTTGGGCCTGCCATACAAAAACATTGACAATATAATTCCTCCTGCCAGCCCTGCCACATGGGCGGCATTATCAATACCAGTATCCATAAAGCCATTATAGAGACTTAAAATAATGAAAATCATTAAACGAAACAGACTGAAATCCTGTAATTTCCCTTTGTAAATCACAATCAGATAAAGTGTTGCCCCAACAACACCAAATACCGCACCAGATGCCCCGACACAAACAGGAAAGCCCTCTGCTTTTGAAAACACCTGAAACGACATTCTTCCAGTCAGCACGTATCCGTTGTACAAAATGGAACCAAGCCCTGCAAGAATCCCACTGCCAAAATACAAAACCACATATCGCAATCTGCCCGCAAAAGACTCCACAAAATTTCCCACAAAATAAAGCAATAACATATTGCTCAGCAAATGCTGTATCCCACCATGCAAAAACTGATACGTAAGCAGCCGATACCATTCTCCTTTTAAAACAAGAGGAGCATACAAAGCCCCATGTTTCAGCAGAAAATATGTGGAATTGCCATAAAACTCCCCTTCTGTTGTCGCCTTTTCCCAAAATTCAAAAGCAAAAAAGACAACAGCGGTTACAATAACAATCATTAAAT
>CAJTZB010000002.1 GCA_910583815.1 uncultured Lachnospiraceae bacterium | reverse complement strand
GATAAGTAATCGTGGCACTGTACTCCGAAGAATTGCCAGAAAACACATAATCATATGTATATGTTCCGTCAAATATTGTGCCGTTCTCCGTGTCAATCGTAAAATCAATTCCGTTCCTTGTCACCGTGTATTGTCTGCTTTCTTCTGAAGAACAGGCACAGAAAAAGAAAGCAAAAAGAATCCCCATAAAAACAAATATGCTTTTTTTCATAGAAAGCTCCTTTTCTCTGCCACAATAGTAAATTTTCCTGGCAGCCTGCCATCTGTCCATGCCGGATGTTCATCAAATTTTTTCAGTACAAACCCACTGTTTATAACAGAATTAATAATTTCACTGATTGTGTATTTCCTGTAACTGCATTTTGGCATCTGCTTTCGCACATCCTCTTCAAAAAACCGCGCATGCGCCATTTCGCCTTCAAAACTATCTGTTGCAAAGTAACTCATTGCTGGCTGTCCAAACTTCAATATATCCGATATTTTTGTAAACGGATGAAAATCACTGCATATCATTTTACCACCGTTTTTCAGCAAAATATACATCATACGCATGAATTCGTCAATATCATGGAAATAATGCAGTATGCCGCCTTCCATAAAAACAACATCAAAATAGTCCGCATATCTTTTCAGCATTCCCTCTGGATTTTCTTTGTCTTTCTTTGCCCTTTCGATAGGAGTTCCGGACTGTTTCACCCAGAATTCATAAGCATTGTATTCCCATGCTTTTTTATTTTGGAGGCTGTATTCTGTCATTTTTCAATTCCCCTTTACCTATGGACATACCCTGTTTACCATGCAGTTTCCTATAAAGTAAGAAAAAAAGACTGCAAAGGAACTCCTCGCAGTCTTTCGGATTTTGGTGATAACATGAACCGGCAATTACAATTAAGCGTTTACAACATCCTTTAAAGCCTTGCCAGCTTTGAACTTAGGAGCCTTGGAAGCTGTAATTGTAATAGTTTCCTTTGTCTGAGGGTTTCTGCCGATTCTTGCAGGTCTCTCAGAAACTTCAAATGTGCCAAAGCCTACAAGCTGAACCTTTTCGCCCTTCTTTAATTCTTCTGTTACAACATCAATAAATGCCTTTAACGCTTTTTCGGAGTCCTTCTTGGATAATTCTGCGTTTTCTGCAATTGCTGCAACTAATTCTGTCTTGTTCATGGATTCATATCCTCCTCTAAAAGTATGTGGTATAGAGTTCATACATAATCTGGTGATTATTTTATGCTCTGCCAGAGGGCGTCAATCTCCTCTGCTGACATCTGTCCAAGTTCTTTCTCCCTCTCATGGGACAATAACTCAATGCCTACACATCTATTTATAAACTTATTAGTAGCATTTGTCAAGGAATTTTCTGCATTCAGCCCTAAAAACCTGGACAAATTAATCATAGAAAACATCAAGTCTCCGAATTCCTCGTCCATGCGTTCATTGCCTTGGTTTACAGCCTCTCTAAGCTCAGCTAATTCCTCTGTTACTTTCCCAAATACCTGCTGTGCCGATTCAAATTCCAAGCCATACTTGGCTGCCCTTTTCTGTACCTTTTCGGCCCGGACATTTGCCGGATACGCCTTTGCCACATGCTGCAGGGCGTCGGAAAGAGTTTCTTCCTTTTTTTCCTTTTTCTTTTCCTTCTCCCACAGCTCTACTACCTGCTCCGGCGTATCCGCCCCGGCTGTTCCGGTACTGAACACATGCGGATGGCGGCGAACCATTTTCTCGCAGATTCCATTGATAACGTCTGCGATTGTAAAATAGCCTTCTTCTGCAGCAATCTGTGCATGCAGCACTACCTGCAGCAGCACATCGCCAAGCTCCTCTTGCAGATTTGTGTAATCTCCGGTTTCCTCATAAGCCTGAATACCATCCACTGCCTCATATGCTTCCTCCAGCATATACTGTTTTAAAGATGCATGTGTCTGCTCTCTGTCCCACGGACAGCCGTTTTCACTGCGAAGTGTTTTAATAACATCTAAAAAATCCTGAAAATTGTACATATGTTTTTTTCGGAGAAATGTATTCTCCGGTCTCCTGTGTAATTTTAGGGAAACGCTCTCTCCAACGCTTCCTTAACTTTCCATCTGGCGTCCAAGGAAGGAAGCTGCTGTTACCGCAAGCTTTAATTCCAGATCGCCCAGCTTCTGCTTTGTATCGCGTGACAGAATCAGCACGGCTCCAATCACATCACCTTCGCTGATAATCGGAGCGATAACCTGCTGCTCATAATCCTCCTCATCTAAACTGATGGAAATATAAGTGCGCTCTCCTTTGCTTGCCACAACGGTTTCACGCTCAGTCATTAAGTTTTCCAGTTCCTTGCTGACCGACTTTGCAAGCAGGTCGCGCTTGCTTGTGCCTGCCACCGCAATAAACTGGTCACGGTCCGCAATTGCCACGACCATGCCGCAGGTCTGTGCCATTGAATCTGCATACTGCTTTGCAAAAGCACCAAGCTCTCCTATCGGCGAATACTTTTTTAAAATGATTTCCCCTTCACGGTCCGTAAAGATTTCCAGTGGGTCCCCTTCACGAATCCTCAAGGTTCTTCTGATTTCCTTTGGCACTACAACACGACCTAAGTCGTCAATTCTTCTCACAATTCCTGTCGCTTTCATCTTGGTAACTATACTCCTTTCTACCTCCACTTTAACAAACAATTTTGTTGTGACAGTATTATGTGAAAAATGTGGCAGGTTTATTCGGCATTTGTTTCCAATAATGAAATCGCTGTTACATTTCATTGTATCAAAGAAAATCTTTGAAATCAATCCAAGATTTTCTCATTCGGCAGACTGCTCTTTTATATTAATTCATATATCTTTGGTTTCGGAAATAATAAGCCTAAATCTTTAGGAAAAATTTTAAACGGAAAGCCATGATCTCTTACCATGCCATTTTCTTTTCTATGCATTATATAATCCACAGTAATAATGCCCTCCTCCATTAACTGAGGAAATAAGCTTGCATTGGGATTCTTAGTATGAACAATTGTATCATATCTAAAATATTCCTGCCCATTTTCTATTTTACTCATAGCCTTTACCCAAAATGTTTCCCTATGCTTTTCTAACAGTCTCTGTTTCAGCAATAGGAAACTCCATTGCGCAACATAACGCCTGACTACATCATTTTTTGTGTAGTAGTTTATCAACAGATCATTGTCCAAATCAATTTCCAGATACAGCCCTTGGGAATTAGGTACATTAGCACGCAACGTACAATTCAAATCAAACCTCTGAGAACCGTCATTTTGTTCTGTCCAATACCCATATGTATCAAGAAGCTTTCCCCTGTCCATGCCTCTGCTATTAGCCCAATCCGGAACTTGGGTAAACAAATTTACCCTGTTACTTGTCTTTGACTTATTATATGTTGATGTTCTGCTCGCCTTCAGCTCTATCCCTTTATAATCCGGTAATTTTGAGGGATTTTTTGAAATTCCCAAAGCATTTTCAAGAGTATCGCCCACGCCCGGATCTCCTACTGTAATGCTTGGGAAAAATCCATGATTATGAATCTCTTGAATTTTTGCCAACAATTCTTTTGCAATGGCATTGTCATTTTCTGCAAACTGTTGAATAACCTCACTGAGATAACCGTAATTCATTGACTTTATGATTTCATTATTGGATAAGTTCAGCACATACAGTTCTCCTTTGTTAGCCAATATGGCCAACAAATTACAGGGTACACAATACTGCTTTAAATTGTAAAACCATATTCTAGAATCTCCTTGCTTTGTTACAGGCCGATATAAAGAAGCTTCTGTTTCTATTATCCTGTCCGGAGCGAGGAAATATGCCTTTACCAATTCTTTAAATTCAGGTCCTTGCTTTTGTTCTGCATAATTATGGATACCAGTTTCTCTTAACATTTCTCTTAGTGGAATCGTTGCGTCCATAATAGATTTTTGGTATCCTGTTGGTGTTGGCACTAAAAATGCCACTCGCAAACCGGTTTCAGCAAAAAACGGAAGGAACTCTCCGATTGATTTATCTGACATCTTTAACATATAGTCCTCTCTCCCTTCTCCAAAAATTACACAAGGCAACCCGAAGCATCCGAATTGCCCTGCAATATTATAAAACTTTTATTATTTCAGTTGCTACTGCTTTAGCTAACAGCGGCGGCACAGCATTGCCGACCTGCGAATACTGAGGAACTTCTACACGCCTTCGCAATCCACCGGTTGTTCTTTTTCCCAAAAATTCAAAACTGTCATCAAAGGATTGGATTCGAGCTAATTCCCTAACGGTGAATATCCTTGGCTCAAATGGTGAAATATAATCATCTGCAATCGTCATAACTGTTGCCGATGGTCTGGTCCGGTCTAATTTTGTCCGAATATTTTTCTTTGTAAGCAAAATATCTGCATTCTCTCTGCTTACATCTCCGTCTTTAAATAATGCAATCACATCCTCTGCACTAATTCCCATCTTTTCTGTACAGTGAGCAATTAATGCAGGTGAATGAGTAATATCGATTCCTTCTGACATAACACGGTCTTTTAGTCCTGCTCCATCTTCTCCTTCTCTGAATAACGCAAATCTTTCAGAAATAATTTGCTGATGTGTAGATATTTCATTGTTATGTATAGCACCATGACTATGGATGGTATTTCCATTAATATCCGGAGTACGACCTATCTTTGACATTGCTTGAAACTCTGTATCCTTTACATGAACCTTCCTACGCACACTTTCATCACGAACCAAATCACTGATTGCATCTGTAATCGTTAAGGCCGTTTTATCACTATGTGTTGCTTCAGGATATACTGGTACAGCTACATCATTTCGGTATGCTATTACAATGATTCTGTTTCTCCTCTGTGGCACGCCATAATGTGCAGCATTCAATATTCTTGGTTCAAGTGTATGGTAACCGATGAAACTAAATTCATTGCGTAAAATATCTGGCACCAGTGCCCCATCTTCATAAGGATGTCCGGTTACGCCTACAAATCCATAAAATTTCGTGTCTGTAAAGCCTGTTACATTCTCTAAAACTACATATTTAGGACGTACTTCGCTAATAACTCTTAAATATTCCCGAAACAACATGTTTCTTGGGTCATTAGGGTTTCTTCTTCCAGCTCTGCTGAAACCCTGACATGGCGGCCCACCAAATATTGCATCTATCTCTGGAATATTCCTGCCTCTGAATATTTCCAAATTCTGAATTGCTTCACGAATCATATCACCATTCAGTTCCCTAATATCCCCTCTATGAAAATATGTATTTACTCCTTGAAGCAATCCTAACTGTTGATGTCTGTTCATATATGTCCGCTGAACATCGGCATTAATATCGCTGGAAAAAAGAATATGGAATCCTGCTTGAATAAGACCTTCGCTCATTCCGCCAGCACCACAAAATAAATCTATTGCATAAGCCATGATTCTTTCCTCCTTTTCTAAACCCTATCGTCTTTATCACAAAATGTTCCGGACTTTTTCTTTTATTTTAGAACATATGTTCTTATTTGTCAACTGTTTTTTATTATTTATGCTATACCGCATCCTAGCATTGATGTACATTTACACATGACATACAGAATGTATTATACCATAACTTTTATCTGGCTTCTATAAAAAATAAATCTTTTTTACCTCTTCCATTAAAGCAAAAAGGAACCGGAAGTTTCCACCTCCGATTCCTTTCGTCTTACTCCTTTTCTTCCGCCTCCAGCTACACAGACCTCATCCAAACGGATGCAGGCTTTCAATAAATGCCGCAAGTTCCTCTGACATCTTTTCTGCCTCCGGAATCCGGATATGCCCTGGTGTTCCACTGCCGTTTTTCTCATAAAGGAAATGATGCACCTTTTTGTCCTTTTGGTTTAACCCGGCACATACCTCGTCAATTGCCTTATCCCAATTCGGATGATGGTTTAAAATGGTTGTCGCAAGGATAATCTCTGCATTTGGGTAGAGTCTTCTTAGGCGCTCTATAAAACGCCGGTAAGATGCTCTCCAATAGTCTGCTGCTTCCCCACTGTAGTCTTCCGCCATATAATCATTTGGGTTGCTGTCATTCTGCCCGATTGCAACCACAACGACATGCGGCGTATAGAGCGAAAAATCCCATTGCGTCTGCACGCCAAGCTGTGGATTGTACTGGATTTTATCATACATGCAGCCAATGCCCTTATATGCCGGCCAGCCAAACCAGCCGGTGTCGTCAAGCAGCGCAATGCCTCCCTGCGCAATGTCATGCAGCTGTGCATTCAGCCGTCTTGCTGTCAGCCATGCATAAGAATAATAGCTGTTGGAATATTCCCCATTGTGCTGTGGGTCCTGTTTTCCTGTGCACTCCAATGCCTCGCTGACCTCGCCCGCAGATACAGAATCCCCATATACTTCAATTCTTCGCTCCGGAAGAGGAGGACACTCCAGTAGTTTTGCGCCTTCGTTGAAATAGAATCCCTGAATCTGTACCGTATGGCACGAATCCTGACGTTTAAAAAGCAGAATCTCATGCTCTGCAGCCTCCAATCCCTCTGCCAGCACAAATACTTTGCTTCCGCTCTCTGGAAGCTTAAAACTGTGTTCTACGCCGTCCAGCAGATAGCCCATATAGTTATCCCAGTACTGATGATGGTTTGTAAGCCGTACACGGCAGTCGGTTCCATAAAACCGGAACTTTACGTTTGTGCATGGAAAAACCCATTCCGGACCGCCTTCTTTTGCAAAATCAATCCTTCCCATATACTGCAGGCATGGATGGAGCGGTTCTATGTACAGTTCCTGTTTTTTCCGCATATTTACAGTCAGACTGCGCCCATTTGTCTCCATCACTTCTTTGTACCAATAAGCAGAATCTTTTGGAATCCTCTTTTTTGTTACAAAATCCACATATACGATTCCAAAACGCTCGGTATAACCCTTATCCCACTCGAAGTTATCCAAAAACGTCCACTGGAAATAACCACGTACATCGGCGCCCTCATCAGCAGCCTTTTGGAGCGCTCCAAGGTAGCGGTCCAAAAACGCAATGCGGTCTGGGTCGTGTACCTTGCCGTCCGCAGATATAGTATCATGGCAGGACATTCCGTTTTCGGTCACATAAATCGGCAGCCCATAGCGTTCGTACAGAAACTTGATGCCCCAATACAGGCATTCCGGCGTTACCGGCCACTGCGCCGCAGTCTTTGCAAGTCCTGGCTCCCTGTTTACATACTCCGGTTTTCCGTCCTCGCCGCAGCGAACCATGTAGCCATTATAGATATTCTGCCCCATAAAATCAAGCGGCTCCGAAATCAGCTCCATATCCTCTTTTGTGATATTTGGAAGGTACTGCGCATATTTTTGTAAACCGTCCTCCGGATAGTTTCCTAAAAATACAGGATCGCTGAACCATGCTACATTCCATGTCCAGTTGTCTATCGGATTATTCTGCGAGAAGTAAACTGCCCTTGCTGCTTCAATGTCCTCTTTTTTGTCAGTCGCCGGATAAGCAACGCCGCAGGTCGGCGCATAACCCACCTGAATCTTACGGCATGCGTGCTTCCTTAACATCCGTACTGCCGTCCCATGTGCCTTGAGCGCATTGTGTGCAATCTGAAACGTTTCCTGATAGGAAAGCTTTGCGCCCGGCGCATGGACTCCATGCAGATGTCCGATACCGACAAAGCACTGCGGCTCATTGAGCGTAATAAAATATTCACAGAGGTCAGAAAAGCTCTCGGCAATGACCTTTGCATATTCCCCGAACCACTCTGAAATCTGTTCATTCAGCCAGCCGCCTTTTTCCTGCAGCGCCTGCGGAAGTTCCCAATGGTACATTGTCAGATATGGCGTAATACCGTTTTTTTTCATTTCGGCAATCATATCACGATAAAGCGCAACTCCTGCTTCATTTACTTTTCCTGTGCCTTCCGGAAGAATTCTCGCCCAGTTAACTGAAAAACGATAGGCACGTATGCCAAGCTGCTTCATCAATGCATAATCTTCTTTATAATGGTCGATATGCAGGCAGCCGTCTTCTGCCGAATAGCCATCTGAAATCCGTCCCTGCTCGGTAAACGTATCCCAGATGGTCTTGCCGCTTCCAAAATCGCTGTTCCTTCCTTCTACCTGATAGGCGCTTGCTGCTACGCCCCATACAAAATCATCACGAAACATACTGTTTTTCTGCCCCCCTTCTTACATCTTCATCTTATCATGACCCTATGACTGACACAAGGTAAAACGGCACCATTGTTTCGTCACCTTCTGTAACCATGATTTCCAGATGGTGGACGCCCCACTCCATATGTTTTCCCAGTGTCGTGATATACAGGCAATCCCCCCATGTTTCATCAAAGTTGCCATCCAGTACTGCCGCATGTTCCATATCACCATCCAGTACCGCCTTTGCCACACATGCCGGATGGCTGACTGATTTGCGGTACTGCACTGCAATGCCTGTGCCTTCTATATCAAAGCTGATGGAATCGCCTGCTTTCTTTCCGATAAACCCATGTTTAAAAATATCAGTGATGCCGTGCTGCTCCTTGGTATCTGCCACGAAACCAGAAAGCTTTGGCATGCTGTTATAGGTCTGGTAACGTACTGAATGCTCATAGGCATTTTCTGTGATAGGCAATGGAAGTATTTCTTGCCCGGCTTCACATACGCCGCCGGAGGCCTGAGCCAGCGGTACAGGCTGCATAACCTTTGCCTCCTCCTGCACCTGTTCCAAAAAATAAATAATCAAATCCGCAAGCAGCCGATGCCCTGCATCGTTTGGATGCAGATCATCCGGCGTAATGTCGCGAACTGGAATCTTTCCTGCTGCCACCGCCTGATATACCGATGTTTTCATACTGACACATGGCAGCCCATAATATCTGCCGATTGTCTCATGTTGGTCCTGTGCGTTTGTTCCTGTTTCATAAAAGACATTATGTACCAGCAGCACCGCAGGAGCAAAGTCTGCGCCGTATACCTTCCGCACAAGCCCTTCATAAGTCTCTCGGAAAAAAAGCGAATTATCGTCATTGACACTGAACTCAATGACAACAAAATCCGGACGGAAAGAAAGCAAATCCTTTTCTGCCCTCGCCACACCAAACTGTGAGGTCGTCCCACCGATTCCTGCATTGACATAAGCAATCTCCGCCTCCGGATACTGTTCCCTCCACCAACGCGCCACATTTGCCGCATAGCATGTATCCGGTGCAGAAGCCAAAGAGCCCTGCGTAATCGAACCGCCAAGAAAACCTACCGTAACCGCCTCGCCGGCTGCCGCGCGCTTCATGACACGCCGGATGCGTTCCGTATTGCCATGAAACACTATGCCTTCTTTAAAATTTACCAGATTTTTCATTCCTGTCCCCTTTCTGCTGCAATTTTTATTCTTTCAGACCCTTTTTCAGCCCTTCCAATACAAGAGGATACTTCCATTCATAGGTTTTCCGGTCAATCAGCCCAAACAGCTCCCCATTCCCAGCAAACGCACCGTTGTCCCACCAGACACATGGAATCCCAAGCTTTGCTGCCTCACCTACATAGTATTCCGCCCATGCCGCACGCTCTTCTTCATTTCCTTCCACATCTTTATACATCGCTCCGAATTCCCCAATCACAACCGGAATCCCTTTTGATATAAACAGCTCATTCAATGATTTCATAATGGCATCAATATTATATGTATCATTTTTCCAGACACCGGGTCCATTGATGTTCAATGCGAAATTATATGGTTCATAAGCATGGACAGAAACAATCAGTTTATCATCCTCCGGCACTTCCAGATGTTTGATTCCCTCCCAGCAGTTCGCCGCATAACCCGGAATCATCAAAATCCGGTATGGATTATTGCCTCCTGCATTCCGGATAGTATCAATAAACACCTTATTATAGTGATTTACGACTTCCCAGCCCTCTTTATCCCCACCGTTCCATTCTACCGGCGTACCAACTTTTCTTGGCTCGTTCATGCCTTCAAAAATCAGATGCTCGTCATAGTCTTTGAAACGTTCTGCAATCTGCCCCCAGATTGCCTTTAACATCTCCGACGCCTTTTCCTGATTATCATAATATGGATAATGCCAGCTTTCATGATGTGCATTCAATATCACATAAACACCGCGGCTGTAAGCATAATCCACCACTTCCTGTACGCGGTCCATCCAGTTTTCCGTAATTGGGTATCCTTCTTGCGGAAGAATATGGTCGTTCCAGCTGACCGGAATACGTATCACATTAAATCCTTCATCAATCACTGCCTGTATCAGTTCCTCGGTCGTAACCGGATTTCCCCACGCCGTTTCCCATGCTGTCGCTTTGGATGCCTTTAGCAAAGTAGAGCTTGTGGAATCCAGCGTGTTCCCAAGATTCCATCCCAGTTTCATCTCCGCCACCAGTTCCTTCGCAGTCAATGCCTGCATTTTAGGATTGTCATTTACCATAACGTCCTCCTTATTTTTCTCTCCATCTTCTGCTGGTGTTATTTCCGCAGAATCTCCCTCATTTAAAGCCCCTTCTTTCTGATGCTCATCCAGAGCCTCTGCATCCTTCTGACAGCCCGCAAACGCCAGCACAAAAGAAAGCAACAGCAACCAGGCTGTTTTTCTCATTTTTTTCATCTTTTCCTCCTAGCAGATGATTTAAAATCTGCAAAATCTTCCTATTGTTCCTACGCAAAACCCCAATATCAGCACCGCAACTTGCTTAAAACTATGTGTTTCGCAATTACTCATATAGTCCAAATTCCAAAAGGGGGCTTTGGCAGCGTTCAAGTACTGACGGAAACACCAATATGTATAAAGACCGTGCCGCAGACAACTCCCCGCTCTTAGAGAAGCCACCCACAGCACGGTCTGACAGGAAGGAGTATTTATCTCTTTCCGATTTCGGTATCGTTTCCGTTTACTACACTATGTTCTTTGATATAATCCATAATTTCATCAAATTTACAGAACGCAAGCCCAACATAGCTGTCGGCAGCACCATAGTAAATTGCGATTTTTCCGCTTTCCGGGTCATGGATAGTTGCGCATGGGAAGCATACGTTTGGCACAAAGCCGCGTTCCTCATACCACTGCTCCGGCGTCAAAAGGAATGTTTCACAACGGTACAGCACCTTAGATGGGTTCTCCAAATCAAGGATAGCTCCTCCGATAGAGTACACATAACCGTTGCAGGTACCGCTCACGCCATGATAGAACAGAAGCCAGCCTTCGGAAGTCTCAATCGGAGCTGCGCCGCCGCCGATCTTTAATGACTCCCACCACTCGTTTCCACGTCCCATCACATGCCTGTGTTTGCCCCAGTAAACTAAATCCGGGCTTTCGCTGATAAAAATATCGCCAAACGGAGTATGTCCGGAATCTGACGGTCTGCTCAACATTACAAAATTTCCGTTTATCTTCCTTGGGAACAGCACCGCGTTCCGGTTAAATGGAAGGAATGGATTCTCCACACGGACAAACTTCTTAAAATCGGTTGTCTTCGCCATACCAATTGCTGCTCCATAAAAGTCCTGGCACCATATAATATAATAGGTATCCTCTACTTTTACAAGCCTTGGGTCATACGCATAAATCGGCATAAACGGAGTTCCGTCCTCATCTGTAAACGGAATTTTTTCTTTATCAAAATCCCAGTGAATCGCATCCTTGCTGCGTCCAAGATAAATATAAGGGATGCCGTTTGTCTGCTCACCGCGGAACACTCCTATAAATTCTCCGTTATAAGGCATTACTGCGCTGTTAAAAATACGTGCAACGCCTTCCACCGGGTTTCTTCCGATAATCGGATTCTCTGTATATCTCCATACCGGAGCATTTTTTAAACCTTCTGGTTTCTCCTGCCAAGGCACATTTGGCACTGCAGGAGCAATCATCTTACATTCGCCCATCAGCCAATCCTCATTTTCTTAGTTATTTCCATAGTAAGCATCAAGTGCATCCTGTACCTGCTGCTTGTAAGTTTCCTGGAACTGAGCAGGTGTCATATCACCGCTGATAATAGAGTTCATATCATAATAGAAACCAAGGCTCTGCCACAGGTCAAATGTTGAATGCTCACCACACTCCCTCATAACTTCAAAGTTTTCTTCCTGCAACGCCGGGTCGCTTGCTGTAACGGTATACCACCAGTTCAGTGCTTCCTTACTGTCACGCAGGGAAGTATCGCCATCATTCCAATCCCAGAAGTCATACATTACATTAAATACCTTTTCCGGCTCTGCAACACCTGCAGGAATGATATAAAGCTCTGCTGCTGTTACGTTCTTGCCAGCATTGGTCTCCTGATTGCCAGACGGTCCAACTGGCCAGCGTACATAAGCAATATCAAACGGAAGCGTAACTCCGAGTGAGCCATCGTAATCATAGTCTCCATTGCCTGCTGCAATCCATGCTGCCATTGGGAAAAATCCGATATTGCCTTCGGCATACTGGTTTCTCATTGTGCTTTCTGCACCGCTCTCTGCAAAATCATATGGATAGCAGATATTGTAGACATTGTACATATCAGACATCATCTGAAGCGCTTCTGCAACTGGAGCAGAAGACAATGTCTCCTTTGCGGTATTTGCAATGCCTGCACCGTTACTCATCATCAAATGCTCCAAGGTCTCTGGTGCATAGCCACAGTAACCATACTGGTCTGTCTGTCCGTCGCCGTCCGTATCCTGTGTCAGCACCTGACAGTATTCAATAAACTTATCCCAAGTCCACTGCCCGCGCGCATAAAGTTCTCTTGGGTCTTCTAAGTTATTATCCTCTAACATCTGCATATTGAATGCCAATGGATAAGTTCCTTCTACAAGCTTTTCTGCACTGATTCTATAAAAGATACATGCCTTTCCATCTCCTATGTCCATATAGGAGGCAATCTTCTTTTCTGTAAAAATGTCATGGTCTGCCGGAAGAACCTGCTTTAAGTCCAGAGCAAGGCCGTTTGCTTGAGCCGGAACCGCCATGCTGCTGTCTACAAGATAAATATCACAGTCCGGCGTTCCTGCCAAGATAGAGGTGTTGATAGAATCTTTTACCCCTGTAAAAGTGAGGTTTTCCCAATAGAATTTTACGCCGTATCTTTCTTCAATCTTCTTTACATTATCCCACTTTAGTTCACATATCTGACGAGAAATCGCATTTATTATCTTGTCCTGCTCTGTATCTGTATCCTTATCCTGAGCTTTAACATAGTCGGAATTGTCCTCTAAGCTCTTGTTTCCGCTGTCATAATACTGAACCCACCATGTACCAATAGTGATGACATCGTTTTTTGCATTATTATTTTGATTGGTATTTGGCTTGTCTGTAACCTTTGGGGTATCCGTTGGGTTCGGAGTATCCCCTTCCTTGCTGCCGCAGGCAGCTGCAGATATACACATTGTTGCTGCAAGTAATACAGCCATTGCTTTTTTCACAAATCTCATTCTGCTAATCTCCTTTTCTGTGTGGTTGTTCTACTGTTTTAAGAGGCAAGCCGGATGCCATGCTTTCCATAGCTCCCGGCAGCCACAAACCAAACAAATCTTTACTCAAGCACTGCCTCATATACTGTCACGCCATAGGTCTGACCACAAAGGCCGCCTGCTGCAACCAGTTCTGCAACTACATCAGCGCTTAATGTAAAGGTAATGCTGTCATTTGTCAGGTCGTCAATCACGATAGAACCGTCTGCCTGCATATGGTACAAATCTCCTTCTTCTGCTGCTGCCTTCTCTGGAAGTCCGGTCTTTGCAGAGCCAAGCTTTGCCCAGTCATTTAAGGACATCGGCGCAATCAGGTAATAGTCATAGCCGCCTGCCAGTTCAATCTTCCATGTAACAGTCACGCCATCCGGATATTTCGCAAGCACATCTGCAGGAATTGCCGTTGTCTGGGACCAATCGCCCTTATAGCTGTCGTCCAATGCTACTTTTTCCTTCATTGCAGAAGAGGAGCCGCCAGTAACCACTGCTTCATATGTAGTTACGCCATAGGTCTGGCCACACAGTCCGCCTGCTGCAATAATTGCATCCAAATCTGCTGCCTTAATTGTAAAGGTTATTTCATTCTTTGTCTGATCATCAATTACAATGGAACCGTCTGCCTGCATATGGTATGGAACGCCTTCTTCGGCTTCCGTCTTCTCCGGAAGCCCGGTCTTTGCAGAGCCAAGCTTTGCCCAGTCATTCAAGGACATTGGTGCCCACAGGTAGTAATCATAGCCGCCTGTCAGCTCAAACTTAAACGTTACAGTCACATCAGAACCTGCGAACTTAGAAAGCACTTCTGCAGGGATTGCTGTTGTCTGAGACCAATCGCCCTTATAGCTGTCATCCAATGCCACCTTTTCAGTCATGCCTCCTGCATTCGGGTCAGACAGCACTGCTTCAAATGTTGTTACGCCATAAGTCTGGCCGCACAGTCCACCTGCTGCCACAATTGCCGCCACATCTTCTGCCTTAATTGTAAAGCTCAGAGTATTGTTGGCCTGATCATCAATCACAATAGAGCCATCTGCCTGCATATGGTACAAATCGCCTTCTTCGGCTGCTGTCTTCTCCGGAAGTCCGGTCTTTGCAGAGCCAAGTTTTGCCCAGTCATTTGTAGACATCGGCGCCCACAGATAGTAATCATAGCCGCCTACCAGCTCAAACTTAAACGTTACAGTCACATCGCCGCTAAAGGAAGCAAATGCTTCTGCCGGAATTGATGTCGTCTGGGACCAGTCGCCCTTATAGCTGTCGTCCAATGCAACTTTTACATCCGATGCACCTGATGGAGTCTCATCCTCTGTCTCTGCTCTCTTTAAGAAACCTGCTACCGGCTCCATGACTACAGATGTGTCGCCTTTCAGTACATTGCCGTTTGCATCCATAAAACGGATATTGTCAAGGTAAAGATTGGAAATCACAGCTCCGTTATCTTCCAGCTTGGAGAAGATAACATAGTTATCATTTCCTGCGGTAAATGCCACATCTTCCGGAAGCGTAAATGTTACGGTCTTCGGATTCTTATTTTTCATGTAGACTGACCAGCCCTCTAACTGGGTTTCCTTTAAGTCCTCTCCCACATAAGCGGTCAGATAACCTGCAGTAGAAGCAAAGTTGCCGTCGGAATGCTCTGTTCCCACATCAACGCTAATTGTCCTTACCTTGGTTACTTCACTGCCAAGGAAAGCATCTATGTCGATTCCGACATACATTTCATCATTTTCCACACGCTCTACATAAAGAGCTTTAGAACCATTATAGTTCGCAATGCTTAAGTTGGAATCGTCTGCCTTGCGCTTCTTTGTACTCATCATCACAAAGCCATAGTTTCCGTCCTCAAAGTCAATGCTCGCTTCCTTCGTCGGCTCCGGCGTTGGTATCGGAGTTGCCTCCGTCTTCGTCGGTTCCGGAGTTACTGACGGTTTTGCCTCCTCCTGCTGTCCCCCGCACGCTGCAAGAGAAAGTGTCATGACCGCTGCCATTACTACCGCAAAAAGTCTTGCTTTTCTCAATTTTTTCATCCTCCTTTTTCTAGGGGCAGTGCCCCTATTCTGAATGGAATGTATCCTTTGTCCGGATACAGTATCTGAGTTTGTAAGCTAGCCGACAATACCGCTTCGCTCTACGCCCTCTATAAAATATCTCTGCAGCAGAAGATAGATAATCACAATCGGCAAAAGCACCAGAATAATACCGGCGTTCAGATACAGTTCCTGAATCGTAACACTTAGTATCTTATCCTCATTGGCAATGACCGACTGCAGCGTAGCAATCTTTTTACTGATTACCACATCTCCGCTGATCAGAAATAGATTCGAGTAAAACGTATCATTGAACTGCCATACGATGGAAAATACTGTCACCGTAATGACTGCCGGCATCGCGTTCACCAGCATAATTCTGAAATACGTGTACCAGACTCCCGCACCGTCTACAAATGCTGCTTCCTCGATTTCCTTTGGCAGACCGCGGAAAAACTGGTTAAAAATATAGATATAAAGCCCTGCCCTGACGCCACAGCCGAGGAATGACATCACGTACATCGGCCAAGGACTTCCCATCAGGTTGATTGGCCCCCCTGTAATTGCCGTCATAATCCCAAGCGGGTCAAACTGACGGAAGGCCAGATAGAGCGGAAGCATAATCGTATGGGACGGAATAACAATCATTACGACTACGCAGGCAAACAAAAGCTTTTTAAACGGAAACTGGAACCTTGCAAAGCCATATCCTACCATAGAGCAGACCAGAACCTGAATCAATGTCAGGCTGAGCGTATACAAAAGGTCCTTTCCGATCGTCCTCCAATAATCCATCCTCAGGATAGCGAGACGGTAGCGTTCAAGCGTCGGAAACTGCGGGAACACAAATACCATCGGGTTAAAAGCATCCTTGTCAGATGAAATCGAACTGACAAACATGCCGATAACCGGAGAGAGAATGACATAGCTTACTCCGATTAAAATTGCAATCTGGAGCACTGTCAGACAGAACTTCTTGATATTGTTTAGCAGAAGCTTCATCTGATATGGATCATGTGAAATATTTTTCAGCTTTTCCAATTTGGCATTCATTCTTTCTTCCTCCCTTCCTAGTTATAGTAGAACGTCTTTTTCTGGATAAATCCACAGACAACCACTAAAATCACACAGGTGACAACCGTGCTGACCAAACTGAACACGGAACTTAAACCATAATTATACTGATCAAAGGCAACCTCATGCGCCAGTGTCACGACTTCGCTCTCTGCAAATTTGTCTACAATTGTGTAGACGACGTTTGTAATGATATGGGGCATTACCATCGGGAACGTTACTTTCCAGAATGTCTCATATCCTGTCGCACCTTCGATCTTTGCCACCTCATACATCGAGCTTGGGATTGACTGCAGTGCCGCAATAAAGATAATAATCTGCACTCCGGACATCGCAATGATGTCATTGATTCTTGCTACTGCCGCCGCAATATAGTCAAGCAGCGAAGCAGGAAGCCCAAGGTTTAAAAACATACTGATTAGGTAATCTACGTCAAATGCCAGTGAAGAGGTTGCTCCTGCAGCAGTTTCTGCCACCTGGCCGGAAACGCCGCCCTGCATCATTTTCATGCTCATCTCTATGGCATCGGTAATCGCCCCCGCGCTTAAGATAACCGGCAGGAAGAAAATCGCCCTCACAACTGCCCTTCCCGGGAATTTCTTATTCAAGAGCATTGCCATAAACAAGCTGAAAAACGTAATCAGCGGAACATCTACAAGCATGTCAATCACCGAAGAGGTCAGTATCTGCTTAAACGTGCCATGCTCCCTGAATGCATAGAGGAAATTGTCCCAGCCTGCCGAAGCCAGTGTATATCCACCGTTCTGCGTGTCAAAAGTGAGCGTTGAAAACGCAAACTCTCCTGTCATAACCAGCGAGCGGACATAGAATACAAGAAATCCGATAAGCCAGGGAAGGATAAACAGATAGCCTGCCAGCATTCGCTTATTCTGAAGAGAAAGTCTTTTTTTACGTTTTTTCATTTACACTCCCTCCATTTCATAAGACATTGCCGGAACTGTAACGCCACCTATTGTCTGCGCTTCATCGCCATAATTAATATAAATTATCACGCCGTTGCTGTAAGTTACTTTTCTTACGCTTCCAAAAATTTCATGGTTTACGATTTCTGCTGCGGACACATTCTGCAATGCTGTGTTTACCCTGTCATAGATTTCCTTTGCTTCGTCCTTCCATGTTTCATATGTTGTCGCATAATAGCGGCTCATTCCGGTGTTTTTCATCTTACTGGAATTCTCCATTGTAAATACATAGTGAGGAGAAGTTCCTGTTTCAACCATCTGCAGCACCGTTTTTGTCATATCTTCTGAGTCATCAAAGTTAAGCAAATCGGTCGAATATGGAATACAGCCGTGGAGAACCATCTGATAAAGCGGGATGCTCTCATCTACAATCGCATATTCGTTATGGGCAAGCGGCACATTGATAATGTCGGAACTGTACGCAAAGCTGTAAGCATTTGCCGAAGCCGTCATCAGTTTCTTCCCTGTTTCTTCTAAAAGCCCAAGCTGCCCAAGTACCACCCAAAGCGCCTCTTCCCTGTGAATCACATGGCTGCGCCTTTTATCCGATGTAAGATAATTTCCAAGGTCCCTTAAAGAAATGCCCGAAATATCATATTTCTCGATTTTCTTTGCAAACTTTTCCACATACCTTGGCAGGAACTTTGGTGAAAGCAGGTCATATCCTACTTCCAAATACCCAAGAGAAGAACTGTTTCTGAGGGTCGCCGGATTGACTAAGCCAAAGCTTGCTACATAGCCCGCGCCATAATAGCGGGACCCCTGTGCTTTCCAGTTAAAATCATCATCGGCAAACGTAACCTGCTGAAATGCAACATCCGCATACAGCGTTCCGCCAAGTTCTTTTAATGTCTGGTTTAAGTCCTCTAAGCCGGACTTTCCTCCAAGCTTTCCGATTACCTTAACTTTATCCGGCGCATCATGGTAATAGCCACCATTAAACCAGCCTTGGAAATTCATGACCTGATTGCTGATGCCTGCCGCAGCAAGCTCTTTTGCAATGGTTTCTGCTTCCTCAAAGGTTGTCATTGCAAACGTGTGCAGATACTGTACGCCAAGGAAATGCGCGGTTTCCTTTACTCCGCCGATAATGTCATAGTAAAACGGAATATCGCCTGCGGTCTGCATTGGTTCTAATACACCCTTTGCAATCAGCTTCTCCCTATAGTAGTTGGCAAGCCCTGCATAGCCGGTATAGCCATCATTTAAAAATGTGTAACGCACTGTGGCGTTCATATCATATAAATTTTCTTCTAATACATAAATATCCTGCTCGGATTCCCCAAATGAACGGAGATTATCTACATTCCGCAGCACCAGAATCGGATAAGCAAAGTTGTAATCATTGTATTTTCCGGAAATATCTGCGGTAATAACCGTTGTAGATGCCCCTTCTTCTACTTCTACCAAAAGGCTCCGGTCCGTCCTGCAAATACCAAAAATCGGAAGCCTTGCACCATTTACATTTTCCGTTGTTGTATAAGTTGATGCCATCGGGTCGATTTCATATATGTACTGGGAATAAGCCGCCGATGTCGTCTTTCCGTTATTAAAACGGATAAGCGAACCTGAACCGTTTGGCACTACGAGATACCCATCTTCTTTGGAAGAAGCAGCCCCCATATAGCGGAGCAGCTGGATACGGTAGACTTTTGCACCTCCGTATTCCTTGATATGGTCTGTCGGAACCGACACAACAAGACTGTCGCCGTCCAAACGGTACTCTAATGGAATTTCAAAATAAATACCTTCGTTTCCATTTTTATCTTGCATGTCTCCAATTGTATAGAGATAGCGGATGCCGTTTCCGATTCGTTCTGCTGCTATCTGGTTTTTTTCCGCTGCTTTGCTGAAACTGTCATAAGAACCGGATTTGACATCGCTGTTATAGTAATATACCAACATCTGAGATTTCAGATAGTTTTTGTTGTTTCTGTTTGCCTTTTCATCCTGGTCGGCATCCGGAGGATTAGAATAGGTAATGCTTCCGTCCCTCTTGTCATAAACTGCCACATCCGCTGTTTTTGTGTTTGTGTAGAGCTTTAACTGCTCGTTTTCACATACCAGCTCCAGTCCCGGCACATCCGGCCTGCTCTCTGCAAGCGGTTCAAACGCGCTCCCCATCTCATATTCATGAGAAACCAGAAAGTCCTTGTACCTGTCATATGCCATATAGTGGAGAAAATAATACAGCAGGTAAATAACCAGCACGACTGCCGCAATCCCCAAAACTCCAAGAACCAGCTTTTTTGTCAGGCTCATAGGAAGCTTTGCTTTTTTCTCTTTGGATTTTTTCATGTCAATAACCATGCTCCTTTCAAAATCTGGAGATTTGTGCGTAGCACAAATCTCTGTTTGAAAATCTCCGATTTTCAAACTAAGCCCTCCTATACCCTGAAAATAAGCTCTGTATAAATACTATAAAAGAAATTATACACCGAACCTATCAGATTACTAAGCAGTAAAATAAGGAAAATAATAATCAGTGCCGCCACAAACGTGATAAGTAAAGTAAGAAGCGTCTTGCCAAGCGTGTAGTTATGCACCTGCATAATACCAATCAGTATCATAATAATGCCGTATGCGATGCCAACTGCAATCAGCAGTCCGTAAAACGCCTGCTCATCATCCGCAATAAAGCGGCTCACAACCGTTGCCAGTACCAGCACGACACTCATTGGGAGCGTACCATAGCCAATTGCAATCGTGATGTCTTTCATCCTGCCTTCCCCACCCATTAAGCAGGTCACGGACCAGTTGCTGACACAGAGCAATAAGAAAAACGCCAGCGTGCCTATCAGCTCGTACAGGCTGTCTACGCCTCTTGGATCAATGTCATTGACTACAAAACTTGAAAGCAGGCGGTTTGCCGTAAAGCAGCAGGAGAAAATAACAACCAGCAGGATTGCCAAAGGAACGCTTCCCTTATCCTGATGCCTGATCCAATAATAGCCGTCCATCGGATGGGTAATTGTATAAAACAGATAGCTCCATTTGGCTTTGGAAAAATACTTACCCAAGGTCCACCGCCCCCCTCTTTTTCTTCTTTACTTTCTTTATGACAACCCATGCTGCGATAAGCACCAGTCCTCCGGTCAGAACCCAGCTGGCATTTGCAGTCAGGATCTCATTGCGGTAGCGCTTATAAGCAATCGAATAATAGTCTCTTGCCATACCAAGCTCCAAATAATGCATTGCAAGCTCATAGTCGCCGGCTGTCAGATATGCCTTGCCGATACCAGTATTGGCAAGCTCATTGTTCTCATCAAGCTCCAGTACTCTCCCCCAAATCTCTACTGCTTCTGCCTCATCTCCGTCATAGCGAAGACCGACTGCTTCATTAATCAGCCTTCCGTACTCTGTTTCCTGAAAGCAGAGAATGGCTGCCTTTGTCGCATCTAAGACAACAATCCTGCCGCCAATATCCTCCACAGCAACCGGAAGCTGGAATGTGCCTGCCTGTGTTCCGAGCCCGCCAAAAATATAGAGCAGGTTTCCTTCATGGTCATAGGTGAAAATGCGTCCGCGCCGCCTGTCAAGGCAGGAGTAAATGCCTTTGCTGCGGTATACCACATCGGTAAACTGAGACGGCCCTGCATACTGGTTATATGTTGATGTAGTGAACGCCAAATCGCCGCCTAAGTTTTCATTTTCTCCTTTTTTAATGACATCTTCGCCTTGTGGGTTTAAGCGCCTGACGCCCTGAACTCCCTTCGGGTCGATGTTGGAAGCATAGACAAAACCCTCCGGGTCAATGTCGATTCCGGTAAACTCTGTCGGGATATAGAGCATCTGGTTAGAACGCTCTTCTTTGGTCGCCATCCTCTTCCAGAATTTATCCCATACGCTGATTTCTACCTGTATCGTCCCAAAAAAGTTGGAAAAGTTTCCGTTGTTCTCAAATACCATAATGCCCTCAAACATATTCTGGGCAATGACATAAGCTCTGTCTGCATAGTCTACGGTTACTTTCATCGGGCTGAACACATAACCGTCTTCCAGGCTTTCTGACTGAGGATTTTCAATAATCTGCATCAGCACATCATTTTCATCCAGCACCACAATCCTCTTGTTTTTAAAATCTGCCACATACAGCCAGCCACGTTCCGAAACGCAGACGCCATAAGGAGAATTAAACTTATCTTCCTTACCGCCATTGTCAAAGGCCGAAATAATCTTTACGACCTGCTTCATCGTCGGGTCCAGCACGACAATGCGGTTATTTCCGGTATCTGCAATATAGATATTTCCGGAAGGGGATTTGCATAAATCCTGCGGATTTGTAAACTTCCCTATTGGTTCTCCTTGATAGGAAAGATCAAGCCCTGTTACCGTGCGCTCCGGGATATAAGCCGCCGGAGTGTAGTGGATGTATTCCCGATAGTCATAATTATAGGAGTCATACGGCAGTTTGTCTGCCAGCGCCTTTATGGTTCCCTCTGTCTCAAAAAGCAGGATAAGAGCAAGACAAAGAGAAATGACGGACTTAAATTTTTTGTTTTTCATCATATGGATAACATACTCCTTTCAAAGTCCAAAAACTGTTTGCTCTTAGTTACTCTTTCATACCAGACGAGGTCATCGTCTCCAAGATATTGCTCTGGCAAATCAAGAAAAATGTAATCGGCACGGCCGCGATAATAAATGTAACAGCTGCCGCAGCGCCCGCTCTTGCTGCACCACCTGCGGAAATCTGCTGCAGGGAATACTGTAACGGCTTTAACTGCTCATCACGCAGGAACGTGCTGCCTGTGTTGCCCCACATCTGCTGAAACTGGAAAATTGCCAGTGTCAGCCAGGCAGGTTTTACGTTCGGCATCACAATGTTCCAGAAAATCCGGAACTCTCCTGCTCCATCTAACCTTGCCGACTCCATTAAGGAATCCGGCAGCTGCTCCATAAACTGCTTCATCAAGTAAAGTCCCATACCAAATGCACATGCCGGAAGAATCAGGGCCAGATGCGTATTGTTGATGCCAAGCCATGAAATAATCATGTACTGCGGCGTCTGGGTTACAACCCACGAAAACATCATTGACAGCACAACCATCTGGAACAGGATTTTCTTTCCCGGAAAGTCATGCTTGGCAAGCGGATATGCTGCAAGAGATGCGATAATAACATGCCCTACGATACCGCCGCCGGTAATGATAATCGTATTCAATATGTATCTGGAAAACGGCACCCATGAATCGTTCATCAAGATAAACAAATCCGAGAAGTTTTCCAGCGTAGGGTTTCGTACAAAAATTTTCGGCGGATACTGGAACAGTTCATCAAGCGGCTTTAAGCAGTTGTTGATTACCATGACAAGCGGAACTGCCATTGCCACGCCGCAGATACCCATCAGTACAAACAACAGCGTATTTCCTGCCATCGAGCGGTTCAGTCTTTTTTCTTTTCTTTTAAACAAGCGGAGCCGGCGTTTTGTTTTTATTTTCCCTGTCATTATTCGCCCACCCTCCTTAACAGTCTCTGAACCAGCATGTTAGTGCCGACCATCAAAAGGAACAATATGGTTGCAATTGCGGAAGCATAGCCCATCTCCAAGCGGACCGTGCCATAGTCCATCAAATGCGTTACTACGGTCGCACCTGCATAGTTGATGGAAGGGTTTCCGGCCAACTGCAGTGACACGTCTGCAATTGCAAATGCCTGTGTAATCTGCATTACCGCACCAAACATGAGCTGCGGTTTCATTGCAGGAAGCGTGACATACCAAAGTTCCTGCCAACGATTCTTGATGCCGTCAAGTGCCGCTGCTTCATACATCGTCTTATCTACAGTCTGCAGGCCGGCAATGAAGGAAAGGAATCCGGTACCAAGTGACAGCCAGAGCTGTACGACAATCAGCACAGGAAGCACGTATTTTTCGGTCTGCATCCAAAGCTTTGCTTCATCTAATACTCCAAGTTCCATCAGGAAACCATTTAAGTAGCCGTAACGGTCTCCGGTCAGAATCAGGTTCCATACGACATACGCATTACCGCAGATAGACGGCGCATAAAAAATCAGTGTCAGGAACGCCCTTAGCTTTCCACGGAACTCATTGATAATCCATGCAAACAGAAGGCATAGGAAATAACTGACCGGCCCGGTGACTACTGCGAGAATCAGCGTGTTTTTTAACGACTTCATGAAAATATCGTCTTCCAAAAACAGTTTGATATAGTTTTTCCAGCCGACAAACTGCGGCATTTCCAGCATATTGTAATAAGTAAAGCTAAAGCCAACTGCCATCAGCACCGGCAGCACCGTAAAGAAAAAGAACAGGATAAAATACGGTGCAAGCATCAGGTAAGATACTCTTGATTTCTTTACCCGATATGAAAGCGTCCCCTGCTTTTTTGCGATTTCCAAAGCAGTCTTGGATGTATTACGTTCATCCGCCATATCGTTCTCCCTTCTTTTACTTATCAAGTTCAAGCTCTTCTCGCTTGTAAGCAATTTCTGCATTGATATAAATAACCTTATCCATCAGCTCTTCTCTTGGGGAAGAAGTGTCTTTATGCTCTACTACCGTATAGAACGCGTTGTTTACGTTTCTCCAAGAATAGTAGCCGCCCGGCACCTGCGGGATTCCTTTGACCCACTGCATGGATTCATTCAGTGCTTCAAAATCACTGACCGGCCAAGGCATATTTGTAAACGCTTCATAGTTTGCCGTAGGCACTCTTGCAGAAGAACCCATCAAGGTTTCCATTTCCCTGCCATACTGTGTCTGTGTCTCCGCAGAAGTCCACCATTTTAAGAACTCCCATGCCTCTTCTGGATACTCCGTATCCGCCATAATCATGCTTGCAAGGCCTGTGCAGGCTACCGAATGGTCTACGCTTCCGTCCGGCTGCACCGTACCCGGAATCTGCGTAAAGCCCCAAAGCCCAGCGATATCCGGCGCAGATACTGCAAAATTGTTATAGGTCGTATAATCGGAAATAATCAGAGGGCATTCACCAGTACGGAAACGCTCTTCTGCGCTTGTTGCACGGTCTAACCTGTAATCTGTATAGTAGTTGCAGAACATTTTAAATACATTTACCGCAATATCGGAATCCAGTGCCGATGCAGTTCCTTCTTCATTGTAATAGGAACCGCCGTTTTGGTATAACAGGGAAGCAAACACCTGCTCTGTCGGCAGCATTCCGAATTCCATCTGGTTCTTTGCAAGCACCGTCATTGCAACCTTGACATCATCCCATGTTTCCGGAAGTTCAAGACCGATTTCCTTTAAAATATCTTTGCGGTAAAACATCACCGGATAAGTAATGGTTTCTGGCAGCGCAAACAGCGAATCTTCATACTGGAACTGCGTTGCTGCCGCCGCCGGGAATCGTTCCATAACTTCTTTCCAGTCGGAAAACTGCGTCAGGTCAAGCACGGAATTACGGATGCCATAGTTGACCGGTGTATCGTTTCCGGTATTTAATACTGCACCTGCCGCGCCGTTTGTATTTGCAACCTGAATTGCAATATCCGGACCTTCACCAACTAATGTTGCCTTTAACAATGTGGACATATCCACAAGCTGCACATTGACGCTGATACCTGTTTTATTTGTAAAGCTCTCATCAATCAATGCCTTGATTACATTTGCTTGGTCCCGCCCGGAACCAACCCAAAGCGTCAGTGCTGCACCGTCAGAATCTTCTGATACGCTTCCGATCTGGTTGTAATCAATAACAAACGAATAATACAGACGCTTAACCTCATGGAAAAATTTTGTAAAGAAGGACGCATCTCTGGATTCAAATTCCATATCCGGCGAATAGACCGTCAGACAGTCTATTGCAAGCGGCTGGCTGATTACCTGCGTAATCCAGTTGCCGCAGGCACGGACGTTGATTTTATAAGAAGTGATAACACGCACAAAATATTCATTGTCTTTAATCAGGTCGTCTAACTGATCCCTCATCGTCAGCAACACGGTTTTTTTATCAGAATTCTTTCCTGCCACAATTTCCAATTTTTCCAGCGCGACATTTAAAATATCCCTTGTTGCAACCAGTTCCTCATTCAGTTCAGGAAGTGTTGCCTCAATCTGATAATCACGGTATGTATCTGGCTTTACGCCTGTCACCTTAATGACACGGCGGTAAATGTTATTGAGCCTCTGCACCGCTTCTTCTACCAGCCCGACGATTTCCGAGAAATCACCAAGCACTGCCTCCATACGGATCGTATGGATTCCCGGCTCTAAATAAAACTGATATGGGTTTCCTGCTTCATCGCTGATAATATCCTCTCGCCAGCTCTGCGCATAAGGAAACTCATAATTAGACATCTCTGCAAACGGAACCTCCCCGTCAATCGAGATTCGCCTTGATACTGCAACGCCTCGGCTGAAATTCTGTTTGTCGTGAAGCGCAATCTGATAATAGCCACCCTGCTCCACCTTAAATTCCCATTCAATCCACTGTCCGACAAGTCTCCAGGAGTTTCCTCCAATAACATTATTCAAAAGTTCCTTTGCGCTGGCCGGAACTACTTCTGCAGAACCTTGATCCTGCTGCGGATAGAGCATCTGCGAGGAAGTCTTTGTCGCATACTCTCCTTCAATCGTAATGACTTTGCCGGCGGAAGCGGATGCACCTGCTGCATCCCATGCCTGTTTTACCTCTGCATAGCTCTTGATTTCTTCCGCATGCTCCAGTACGATTTTATGGAGCATCATCGGCTCTTTTAAGGAAAAAATGCTGAGCGTATGCGTTCCTTTCGTCAAATAAACCGACAATGGAGTTGTGATATAACCGTCACTGTCATAGACAAACCTTGTCTGCCATTCTGGAGCCTCCATGCTCTTTGGCTTTACGTCATTGCCCTGATTGTCCTTTGCCCACAGCTTTTCGGTTACGCCGTTTTCATTGACCACAGTCTGCTCCGTGTAGCTTTTCCACACGCGAGAAAAAGTGACCAAAGAAAGCTCTTTGAACGGAAGCTGTCCGTCGATAAAAATACTGCGCTCAATATTGGAATTTTTGCCTTCTACCGGATAGTAGACAAAAGAAAGATTATAAAAACCTTCTTCCGTCACCTCAAACTCATACTCTATCAATGAGTCTTCTGTCGTAAGCAGGCTGCTGCCCTGAATGCCTTCATAATCCTTATAGACCGCTGCCTCTTTTGCCTTCCCATCTTCTTCATAGCGGACGCAATGCTCTGTCCCGATTTCTACCTGCACATCCGGATAAGCAGCTTCGGCATGCTGCGCCACATAATTTTTATAGCTTGGAACAGAGTCGTCAATGTTATAGCTTCCAATGACATCTTCAAACTCATCCATGCTAAGGTCGGTCTGCGCGTCCGATTCCCTGTACAGGCCCGGATACACAATCCATAAAGCAAAGACTATGGCAGCAAAGACTGCTGCTTTCTTCCATATGCTTTTTCCCTTCATGCTAACCTCCCTATTTTAGTTTTTGAACTAGGTGTTTGCGAAACTCGCAATTTTCTAAAAATTTAGATTATATTCAGAAAGATTGCGATGCTGTGATTTTAGTCCTGCGCAGGCAATTAGGCAGATTTTGAAGATTTTGTGAGCATGCCTATCTGCCAACATGCGCACTGTCTGAGCAGCTTTGCTGCGAGTTTGCGCATGGGCAGATTAACAGGGCTGCGGAACAAAATCGAAAAATCAACGTGCCTGCGCAGGACCAAAACATCAGCACGCAATGTTCGAATTTTATATAAAATTTACAAAATAATCGAGTTTCGCAATTGCCTATTAGTTTTTGAACGATTCACTGATTGGATAGGTCTTTAAGTCCGGCACCTTATCCAATGTAATGACACGCTCATGCTCATAGGCTTTTTTCATCATATCGCTTTCGGTATACTGCTCGCTGATGGAGGCAACTGCAATGTCCTTTCTTACGAAATCTCCCTGCCATACTGCCCACATGCCCCACATCGCTCCGTCGCGATAAGCGAGGTCCGGATCAAAAATACAGCCGCATTCGGTCAGATAGACCATTTTCCGTTCCGTAGAATAAGAAGCAACCTCCAAGTACTTTGCTATCTGGGAAGTGTAGACTCTCTCTCCCGGGTAAATATCTTCACCAATAATATCTACATATTCATCTCCCGGATACCAGTCTGCACTCTGTCCGTTCCAGACCCAAATCAGGTTATTCAGCCCATATTCGTTTGTCAGTTTCTCATAGAGAAGAACATAAAGCTGTTTATATGCCTCCGGTCCCGATGCTCCCCACCAGAACCAGCCGCCGCTTGCCTCATGAAGCGGACGGAACAGCACCGGCACGCCTGCCTCCTGCAGTGCAAGCAACGGCTCTGCAATTGCTGCAATGTCCGCCATCAGTGCTTCATAACCATTCACATCTTTGCCGTCCATAATTTTCTTCAAATTGAGATTTGTATTCTTTGTATAGAAAGAACCATACCATTCGCCGGTCACATAGCTCTCCGGCGTGTTCCAGTGCCAGTGAAGCTCTATAATACCGCCGTCTTCCCAGTGCCTGATGGCATTTTCCACCATCTTTCTAGAAGAGCCGTGTGCTGCATTGATTGGAGTATAGTCCATTAAATCCATTCCAAGAATTGCCGGAGATTTGCCTGTTGTCTTTTTAATCACCTGCATTTCCAATCCATAAGGCCCGGTATCGCATACCTGACCGGAAAGGAAATACTCTCCGTAAATATCGCACAGATAGCTCATCAGGCGCTTTGCTTCGTCACCGGCATTCGGATTGATTAACTTTGCTTCTACTTCATATAAGGATGGGTCGAGAGGCTCTGAAGTCTGTATGGTCAAGAAATCCAAGAAAAACCACCCCCATGATACGCCTACTGATACCGTGTGTTCTCCCGGCGTAAACCATACTCTTTCTATAGAATCATCAATATAGCTTGTTTCCTTTACATAAATGTTTCCGACCGGACTGCCGTCTACGGAAACCGGATTTGTCTTTTCTCCGCCATTGCTTGCAATGCGGAACACCAGATCATAGAAGCCTTCCTGCTCTATTTTGACTGTCATTGTGCAGGAATCGCCTTCTTTTTCAAAACCTTTTACATATCCTGTTCCACTGCGTGATGAATCTTTTACCACCTTTACGTTTCCGGCAAGTACTCCGTCTTCTGCTTCATACGTTCCGACTATTTCAGGAACAAACGGTGTCAGAGTCGGGGTTGGCGTATCCGGTGTATTCCCTTGCTCTTTATTGCCACAGCCGGCAACAAGGCATACCATAAGGAAAAACAAAATGCCAAATCCTCTTTTTTTCATATTCATAGCCATGCCCTTCCTTTTAAAATTACAAAAGCTGCGCCAGCAGCGCCTTATTTCGTTCAATCAATGCACAGCGCTGCCTTACGCAGTCTGCGCTCCGAAGCGGGTCTTCCGGGGTATGGAACACATAGTCCGTCAGCTTCTCTATCGTTGTGCCTGCCACATGAAGCCTTGTGTCACTTGATGCATAGTAGATATAAACCTTGCCATCCGCACAGGTAATCGCCCCATTGGTAAAGCAGACATTAGAAACATCCCCTATACGCTCCGCGCCTCTCGGACCAAGCAGCATCCCTGACGGCTCTGCAATGACTTTTGCCGGATTATCAAGCGCCGTTGCAAATGCATACAAGACATATCTAAGGCCCGCTGCCGTATTTCTGACTCCATGTGCAATATGAATCCAGCCCTTGTCGGTACGAATTGGCACTGCACCTGCGCCGTTCTTCGCCTCAGTAATTGTGTGATATTTACGCAGGCTCGTCATTGTTTCTTCATCAATCACTGCATTTGTAATATCATCGCAAAGGCCAAAACCAATACCGCCGCCCGACCCTGTTTCAATAAAATCATCCATCGGTCTTGTATAGAATGCATATTTTCCATTTACGAATTCAGGATGAAGAACGACATTTCTCTGTTGTGGGGAACGCTTTGTCACAATGTTTGGAAGTCGCTCCCATGTCTTTAAATCTTTTGTGCGGACAATTCCCGCAGCTGCGACTGCCGCCGACAGGTCGCCTGTCTTTTTATCTTTGCTTTCCGAGCAGAACACGCCATAAATATAACCGTCTTCATGCTTGGTCAGTCTCATATCATATACATTTGTCTCCTCCGGACAGGTGTCCGGAAGCACAACCGGGTAATCCCAAAAGCGGAAACCCTCGGTCGGGCTGCTGCTCTCTGCTACCGCAAAAAAAGATTTCCTGTCATTCCCCTCTACTCTTGCTACAAGATAGTATGTTCCGTTCAATTCTATCGCGCCGGAGTTCATAACAGCATTGATGCCAAGCCGTTCCTCAAAAAACGGATTCTTTTCTGCATCCAGATCATATCTCCAAAGTATCGGCGCATGCTCTCTGGTCAGAACCGGATAAGTATACCGATCAAAAATGCCATTGTAAAACGCCGTATCCACACTGTTTTTCCTCGCAAGCAGCTCCTCCTGCTTCTTCAGCTCTTCAAAATAGCGGTTATGTATCATGGTTTCCTCCTTACAAGCCTGTTATTCTGCCATGCGCCGCATGATTTCCATGCACATCCTGCCGTTGTGGTATGGGCACTTCCACGGTTCTACAACCGGCCGGTTTGTATCCGGCATTCCGTCTTTGTCTGTACACCAGAACCATTCTCCACCGTCACGGTGGTCTATCACATGCTCTTTGATAAATCTCCAAATATCCTCGGATGCTTCCTTAAATTTTGTCTCCTGTGGGCGTTTCTGCCATGCATTATAAAAACCGACGACCGCTTCCGCCTGTACCCACCAGATTCTAAGCTCGTTTACTGTCCCATGTTCACATTCATTTGCAAGCGAATGGTTCGTATACGCTGTTTGGTAAACCATATCCTCCAGCGCCCCGGTAATCGGCCCCATTTTCTTTTTATATACCTCATCTCCAAGAATTTTTGTGCCGCGGTCTATCAGCCACGCTGTTTCAATATCATGCCCATACGAATGCAGGTCAATCAGGCTGTTCATCTGATTGTCAAAAAAAACTTCCTGCCGTTTTTTCTCCGGATTGAATATCTTTCCGGCAATCGTATCAAGCATCCATTTCAGCCGTTCCGCAGTCTCCTGTCGTCCGCTTACACGGTAAAGTTCCGTATATGCTTCAAACACATGCAGAAGCGTGTTCATTGTGCGGTCAGCCATAACTCCATTCTCGGAAAGCTTTTCATTGCTTACCGCAAAAAATTCCCTGCTCTGTGCCTCTTTATATCCGACTTCATCTCTGCACTTTAACTCAATCAGGCGGAACAGTTCAAATGCTGCCTTCAGCGCCTCTTCTTCATGAAATGCATCATAGTAAGAAGAAAGTGCATAAATTGCAAATGCTTGATTATATGTATGTTTGGTAGTATCAAGCGGGGTTCCGTCATAGTTTACCGACCAGAACACACCCCCTTCTTTTTCATCCATGCAATGCTCCATCAGAAACTGATAGGCATGCTCGGCATACGGCCGAATTGATTCATCCTTTAAAGCAAGATAAGCATTGGAGAAAAACCAGAGTATCCTGCTGTTCAAAATACATCCCTTTTCCGATTCCGGCACTGTCTTTAAATCTGTTCCCACAAAGCCATAATAGCCGCCGTACGCGGTATCCCTAAGCCCCTCCCAAAACGGCAGCAGCGTCTCTTTTAAGTGTTGTTCCATTTCTGTGTTCATTGCCGTTTTCATTCCAACCTCTCATTCCGCCGTCATAGACGGCCTTTAGTCCGAAAGGGAACTTTGTGCAGCGGCACAAGTTCCCTACAGTATTTGGGGTTAATTTAATTGTAATACATATTCCTATTTAATCATCACTTATTATTGTATTCAATCAATGATTCTTGTTTTTTCTAGCTGTTTCTTTGTTTTTACTAATTTTTATTTTTTATTTTTAGCAATATTGTATAAAAAAATTTTTATTTTTTGTATCATTACTTAACTTATTACTTCATTTTTAATCTATTTAATCTATTTTTACTTGATTTTATTATCTTTATGATATATACTATTTATAGTTCTTGATTTTATAATTCGTATTTTTGTTAATGCAAAATATACAATGATTTTTCATTTTCTTATATAAAACTTGTAACAAGGAGGCAAGTATGGCATTTTTAAACTTACTGATGCATTCACTTATAGAATCTCCTTCCGCCGCGGCATCCATGCCAATTACCTATTATTTACCTAAAAATGCTGCCGGAGACAGTAAACCTTCCGCCTATCTTTTTTACCCATTAGCAGGCGGTCACATCAGAATGCCTGCCGGGCTGCACCTGTCGTTTGCCCCTCTCCCTTCCTACGGAATACTCTACACCGCCCAAGGAAGCGGCAGCCTGACAGCAGGAGAACAGCACTATGCTCTCTCTGCCAACTGTTTTTTGCTATTTGACTGCAAAAACGGTTTTTCCTTCTCCGCCTCTTCTTCCCTCGAATACGACCTGCTCTATCTGAACGGCTCTGCCATGCCATGCTTTTATGAACATCTTCAGGAAAATAATGCGCTGTTTCTTCCTTCGTTGACAGCTTCCGGACTGTTTGGCTATCTGCGCCCACTGCTGCCAGACGGTGCACAGACTCTGTCTGCATTCGCTTTTCACCGAATGATTACAGACCTGCTCTCGGAGCTTGTGGAATACTCCTCTTCTTCTGAAAGCAGTATTGTCATACCGGATTATTTGCGTCAATTAAAGGAATATTTGGATGAAAATTTCTTTAAAGATATTTCTTTAGAAGCACTAGAACGGCAGTCCGGCATCAATCGCTACCGGCTCTGCCGTGAGTTTAAAGAATATTATTTTTTACCGCCTCTGCAGTACCTGCATACGGCACGCATCTCAAAAGCAAGGGTATTGCTGACAGAAACTACATTGAAAATCCATGAAATCGGCTATCAGGTCGGCTATGAGAGCACAAACCAATTTATTCATCACTTTAAGAAGGTAACAGGGAGAACACCTGCGGTGTATCGGGCAAAAAAACGCTAAAAATTGTACTTTTTTATGCTTCTCATCCAAATCCTCATCACTGCCTTATGTGGAAGAAGCTTCACATTCAGCTGCTGGCACTTTACATAGAAAGAGCAGACAGAGACATCCTTTCCCTTTTTGGCATCTTTTATCGCCTGCTTCGCAACCTTCATGGGACTTACCATTCCTGGAAACTTCACCTTGACGCCGTTTATTTCTTTTGGCAGCATATCCGTATCCACCCAGCTTGGACTGACCGCAGTAACAGTAATCCCGAACGGTTTCAGCTCCATGTTTAGGGCGCGAGAGTAGCTGTGTTCAAATGCCTTTGTAGCAGCATACAGATTGATAAAAGGAACCGGCTGAAACGAGGCAGCAGAAGACACGTTGACAATTCTGCTCCCTCGTTCCATATAGGGAATGCAATAATTTGTCAGTATTGTCGGCACATTGCAATTTAACAAAATTGTCTTCTCAATTTCGTCTGCCTCAAACTCTTTTGACGGCATCATATGTGCAATTCCTGCATTGTTGATTAGGTAAGAAACCAATATGTTCTCTGTAAGCAAAGCTTTGACTGACAGCAATGCCTGTGCATCTGTCAAATCGGCACGGATAGGGAGGATTTTCTCCCCATATTGCTTCCTTAGCCATGCAAGCCGTTCCTCGTTTCTCCCAACAGCCCAAATCTCATCCAGTTCTTCCTCCATAAGCACCTGCACAAACTCTCTTCCAATGCCACCCGTTGCACCTGTTATAATCGCTACCCTTTTTCTCTTTTCCATCAGACCATCCTTCCATCCGTCATGCTAGGACATGCGCCGTTAACCTCATAATTACCAATATGGCATCTATACTTTCAAATATTTTCGCAGAACAGGGGCATCATCTAACTCCGCTCTTTCAAAATTTCCATAAAATCTATTGGCTTCTTCATTTGCTGCACGGATCAAATAATACTGGTCTATATCATTTTGCAGACAGTCTTTTTCAAACTCTGCAAAAAGCATCCGTGCAATTCCTCTGTGTCTGTAGGCTTTCAGGACATAAACCCAGTCTACGTATGCCATCCTATATCCATCCTGCATACAGCCGTAAAAATGATATTCTATCCGCCCAACCACTTTGCCATCTTCTTTTGCAAGAACAGATGTAGTCCCTGCAAAAAAAGGATCAGAAATCCTGTTCTTTATCCCCTGTTCATCGACTGTTTCCGCAGTCATCTTATCAGGCTCTTCCTTCATTGCCTCTCTTAAATATGCAATATACTCTTCTACATTATTTTGATTCAGGCGTTCCAATATCATTTTTCCCTCCGGTCAAATGGCTTCAGATTTCTCTTACACTGTTCCGTTCTATAAAATATCCCTCTATCATATGCATCCCTTTGCTCGTTTCCCTTCCGGTCATTTTTTTCAGCAGCAGCCTCACGCCGGCTTCCGCCATTCCGGTCATATTTACCGCATATGTCGTAAGCGGAATATCGCAAAGCCCCGGATAAAGAAAATCATCAAAACCGACCACTGACACATCCTCCGGCACCCGGTATCCTGCCTCTCTCAGTGTGCGAATCAGCTTGCTTGCTGTCATATCACAGTTGCACACAAAAGCTGTCGGCATTTCCTCCGGAAGCGCAATTACATCATAGCACCGGCGCTCGCCGTCTCTGTCGTCTATCACCCACTCTTCCCGCTCCTTTTTCCCATGTTCCCGCAATGACTTCACATAGCCAAGATAGCGGTCCGTGATACTGTTGGTAGACAGAACAGTTCCGACAAACGCAATATTTTTATGCCCTTTTTCAAACAGATAGTTCGTCACTGTATAAGTTCCATAAAAACTGTTGGAAACAATGGAGTCTTCTTTGACATAGGCATCATAGAAATCGATATATACTGTCGGAATCGAATAGTGTTCCCGAATCATCCGGAGATAACTGCTTTCAATACCGCCAAGTACAAGCAGTCCATTTACCTTTCCTTCCTTTAACAGTTTCGGCGGAACCATCGCTTTCTCATCAGCACCGCTCAAAATCTCCAATATGACAAAACTGTTGTTATGCACTGCATCCCTGTTGATTTCCTGATACATTTCCCAATAGAACGTCTCATATTTTTCAATATATCCTTCTGGAACAATTACTCCGATGTTAAAGCTTCTGCTCCGCTCTTCATGCCTTACCGCCGGTTTCTGATAACCCATTTCCAATGCCAGCTTTTTAATCCTGTCACGCATTTCATCACTGACACCTTTTTGGTCTGACAGTGCCTTTGACACTGTTACTGTACTGACATTCAGTTTTGCAGCAATATCCGACATTTTTACAGGCTTAGACATGTATTATTCCTCCATTTCGAGAACATTTTTTCTTATTTAGACATTAGCATACAAAATTATGTAACTAAAAAAATATATTTGTTTCTCTTTCGATTAGCTTAATTTTAGCTTATAGAAAATGAATTGTCAACTTAAATGCTTTGTTTCTATATTTATTTTTCTTTTTTCCGTTTTTTTCAGAATTCTCCAATCATTGACATGCAAATCAGAAAATGGTATAATCAATGCAAGACTAAAATCACAACAACGCAATTTATCTGAATCTAATCACAATCTCTCAAATACAGCAGAAAGGAGGTGCTTTTCACCCCATAGCAAAAAACGATCTTTCCGCAGCATTTTTTACAATTTAGTTATACTTGTATAAGACTGGAGGGTTGCTATGAAATCACAAAAAAAATTTACTGCTCTTCTTCTAACATCTATCCTTTTAGTCAGCATGACACCGTTCAAAATTTATGCAGCAGAAGACAGAGATGCTGCATGGGGAATTTCTGGAAAGGCCTTTGCAGAAACCATACTGAAAATTGAATACGGAACAGAAACCGGAAAAGTGTATTGCAACAGTTACTTAAACATGGGGGATGGAGCAGGCCCAGAAGCCTTCTGGGTAGAAAATGAAAACTCTATTTATATATTAGACTCCCTAAACAAAAGGATAAACCATTACATAAACGGAGTATATTCCGACTCTTATACCCTCCCCATTGTCCGCGCACCACAATGCTTTTCCATTGCCCCAGATGGAACTATTTATGTATGTGAGGTATATAATGGGAAAGTAACTTTGTTCATTTATTACCCAAATGGCTTCGTCGATTCCTTTGGTTTGAAACTAGAGGACTTTGTACGCAATATCGGCATATTGCCAAATGGACTTATCTATGCAACTGACTGGCACGAAATGCAGTTTTATGACAATTCAAATGGGACATTAGAATTCGTTGGTTCACACATATTGGAACGTTCTGAAATGCCAGAGAATTCTTATACGAAGTATATTGGCGCAGATGATGCTTGCCACTATGAAATGCAGACAACTTTAGTTACCAGCAGTATGCTGCTTGGCGAAATTAACATTGTTGCCATCCGTAAAGATGGCGTTACCGCAGGAAGCGCAAGGGTTCCTCTGGAGGAATTTATCAGTCGTCCAAACCAATATGTGCAAATTGGTACAAACGGCATCATCTATTTTATGATTCCTACGGAACAATATCTGGAAATCCGCAAAGTAACGCTAGGAACCATCAGTGATTCTCAGATTGACAAAGTAATTGCATTTGCTCAGGAGTATGCAGCATTGGCAGAAGAGCGTACTTCCAGAGCCGCTGCTCCTTCTTTCACAAGGGAGCAGGTATTCAGCAGGGCAAATTTAATTGCCACACAGACATGGACACTGTCTTCTGATAATATCCACACAACATCAAATATAGAATTGCCTAAATACATACAAGAAATTGTCGATGCAGGTCTTCTTGATAACGGTGGGACTGTAGAAATGACCGGAATTCCTTACTGTTGGGGTGGGTTTGACTCGCGGTATACTTCAAACACATCAGGCTGTTCCAATTTCAACGAGGCAATTGCTGCCGACGGCACAGCAGGCAATGTCCTTACTAAAGGCAACGAAAAGATAAACGGCACAGCAGGACTAGACTGCAGCGGTTTTGCATCAGCAGCTTATGGCTTCTCTTATAAATGGGGAACAGGAGATTTTATGAATCATGGGAAAAAAGTCGATAAGGATACCATCCAATCAATGGATTTTATCGTAAAAAAAGGGCATGTTGTTTTATTCATTTCATGGGCCGCTGCAGACAAATCAAAAATGGGAATTATGGAAACCGCTCTTCGTGACTATACAGATGCCAAAACTTTATCAAGAACCGTAGACACAGACAAATTCATGGGAACGGTCTATGAAATGCGAAGCCCTTGGAAATAATGCAAAAAATCCATATTTCTGAAAGGAGTGCCTATGAAAAAATTTACTTTTTTATTACTTACTGTGCTGCTTTTCCTTTCCGGCTGCCAAGACAATCCCAACCCTAGTCGAGATATTAGCCTAACTCCTATGCCAACAATACAGCCTTCCACTGATACTCCTTCTCCTATACCATCACCTTCACCGACACTTTCTCCAACTCCAACCGAAGCAGGCGTGTTGCAGAACGGCATCCTTTACTGCTTTGTCACTGTAGAGGGATTGACTGAAATCAGGCAAAAAAACGGTGAAGGAATCGCGCTTGATTTAAACGGCGATGGAGTCATGGAGTATCTCTATACCTGCGAAGAAGGGATTTTTATCAATGGGATAAAGCAAGAAACAGGCTTTAAATGGGAACATATCAATTACACTGACTCACAACACCTCCAAGATTGGGAAACCTATTGGATTGTAGATGCAGACATCCAGGACAGCTATTATAATCTGATTTTCCAATTCACTCGTGATTTCAGTTATGAGGCACTCACCTATTATGATGGAACATGGAAGCAAATCGCAGAAGCAGAATTATTTTATTTTGCTACAGACCCAGGCTACAGCAAAGCACAATATTACGGGAATGGCACCTATCTGATGACAGGGTGCATGGGAAATCTCATGGGGCATTATTATAATACAGAGATAGAATACCTCCTTGTAAAAGACACGGAAACAGGGAATATAATGCAAGAGCAAATTTCCGAATTTCTGCCTATCCTGCTTGAACCAGAGTACGAAAAGCCTTTGGCATTATTGGACAGCATCACTATGTACACAGAACCTGATTTAAAAAGCGAATCTTTTACCGTAAAGCCACAGTTAGTTTATGCAACTGCTGCATCTGACAACTGGGTTCAGGTTTTTTTGGCAGACCACACAACACAAGCTTGGATTTATGTCGAGTTTCTTCCTAATCCGGAAACCGGATATGGAAGTTATATCACTGACCACAATAAAAATTGTGATGAGATTTTCAGCGGCTTTGGAAATGCTGGTTAAGGCCTATTTATACAAAGGAGCTCCTATGAAAAAACTTACCTTTTTCTTTACTATTATACTGCTTTTCCTTTCCGGCTGCCAAGACAATCCCGACCCTAGTCGAGATATTAGCCTAACTCCTATGCCAACAATACAGCCTTCCACTGATACTCCTTCTCCTATACCATCACCTTCACCGACACTTTCTCCAACTCCAACCGAAGCAGGCGTGTTGCAGAACGGCATCCTTTACTGCTTTGTCACTGTAGAGGGATTGACTGAAATCAGGCAAAAAAACGGTGAAGGAATCGCGCTTGATTTAAACGGCGATGGAGTCATGGAGTATCTCTATACCTGCGAAGAAGGGATTTTTATCAATGGGATAAAACAGACAATAGATTATGACTGGAATTCCATGAAACCGACAGAGTACCCGGAAGCTCGTCAATTATGGGAAACCTACTGGATTGCAGATGTCGATATATCAGATAATTACTACAATTTAATTTTCCAGTTCAGCACCGCTTCTTCTGCTATGGAAGCTCTCACTTATTATGATGGGACATTAAAGCAAATCGCGGAGCAGGATTTATTTTACGATTCCGGCTTCAGCAAGGCAGAATACCGCGGAGATAACACCTATCTGATGCCCGGAAGCCTATGGGATTTTATGGGGCAGCAATACCCGACAGAGATAGAGTACCATCTTATCAAAGATGCGGCAACTGGAAACATAACAGAAGCTTGGATTTATACAGAATGTATTCGAGATGAGAAAGGCAAATATATCATGCATAACGTCGAAGACAAAAATGCAAGGGAGATTTTCAACGGCTTTTCTGAAGCAGGATGATGTTTTTTTATTCTTTTTAGCTGCCACCAAGAACAGAAATTCTTGGTGGCAGCTATCTTTTAAATGACCTTATAAAGTATGTCCTTTTATTTGCTGCTTATTTTCTGACCCTAATACAGCTGATTATGAAGCAGTTCCGGCATATCGCCAAAAAAAGCCTGCTCGGCAGTTTCGTCCCCCTGCAAATAATACATAAGCCAAGCTGTTACATAGCCGTTCGCCGTATAAAGCATTTCTCCATGCCCCTGCCCTGTTTTTCTCGCAATTACTTTTGGTGCGTCAATTTTACGATACATATCTTCCATCGCTTCTAACGAAATGACATCATTTTCCGTTCCTGCAAGTATCATAACCAGAGTATGAGTCTTGGAAAAATCATATGGCATTCCTAATAAATTCGCCATAGCCTCTTCGGTCGGAGACAGACTGCCCCTTTTCTTCTCTTTTCCTTTTTTTGTTGACATCTACATGAAACAGTCGTACCATGCAAAGAGATATTTGGGTATTTTTACTGCAACAAAGAACTGTACCTTATGCTGTACAGACAAGGTCTGACCCATATCAGCCTGCAAAGCATTCTGGATGCCTGAGGCCCTAAACCGGAGCAGGCGAATCCTCTTGCTTATGTTACCTATTTTATCGCCTATGGGCTTTATGGCTGGATAAAAGAATAGCTCAAAAGGGGTATGCAGGAAATTCCAGAAGAAATGATTGCACTTTATGAGCAGACTACCTAACATTTTCAAAAATATAAAGACTATTTAAGTGAAGGCATTGATCAATCGCTTTGGAGAAACATAATGAAAAAACAAGAACTGCCGAATATAATCAACGACGGACTTTTAGAAAAACTGTTCGGTTTCTGCTATGCACGGACAAGCTCTAGCTACGAAGCGCAGGAGCTTTGCTCTGATATTGTATTTGAGCTGATAAAAACAGCAAATGCAGAGGGCGAAGTAGAAAATCCATATGCTTTCGTATGGCGCATTGCCAGAAATGTATATGCCGATTTCTCCAGAAAACGCAGGCAGCACGCCACTCTTTTCTATCAAGGCGACGCAGAACAGGCGTTACTGTCCCTTGCCGCCAAAGGAAACAGCGACAGCAGCAGGACGCTGCTCCACGCAATCTATCAACGCATCGCTTTTTTGACAAAAGCATACCGGGAAGTTATGATTTTATTCTATCTGGACGGCCTTTCTACCGCAGAAATCGCTAAGCTCCAGCATACAAGCGAAACAGCAATCCGCCAAAGACTATTTTCGGCAAGGCAGAAAATCAGAAGTGAGGTAGAACAAATGGAAGAAAGCATTAAAAAACCGATAAGCCTTGACCAAATCCGATATGTGCTGATAGGGACTGGGGATCCAAATACTGGAGACCCAAGGAATGTATTCACCAGACAGTTTTCCAAACACATCCTTTGGCTCTGCCATAAAAGCCCAAAGAGCGCATCAGAAATCGCTGCCGAATTAAATGTCCCAACCCTCTATGTAGAGGAAGAACTGGACATACTTACCAGAGGCGAAAATGGGGAATATGGACTGCTGCGCAGACTTGACAACGGAAAATATGCCATTAACTTTATCCTGCTGGAAAAAGAAGAAATGGAGCAGGCAAATGCCATCTATACAAAGCATCTGCCAGACATTTGCCGCGTTATCTCGGATTATGTGGGAACGCACAAGGAGAAATTCCTTGCATTTCCATATCTGAATAAAAAAATTGACTTGAATCTTATCCTCTGGCAACAGGTTTTCAATATGGCAGATGCATTTTCCTATCATGTAAAGCAGATATTATCCAAAACCTGCTTTACAGATATTGAAAAACCACACCGTCCGTTCAGCATTTACGGCTATGTATACAACGGAAAAAGCTATGGCTGCGGTTTGGATGGAATCCAAGCCAAAAACATATGCGGATACTCTGAAATATCTGTTTCCAATATCTATATCTCCCGCATCCATGCCCATTTTCGCTGTGGTCAAAACCTGTCCACCAACATACCGCTCCAGCTTGCGATCCGTGCGATAGACGGCCTTGCCACCAACAGCCTTTCGGAAGAGGAAAAAGAACACTCTGCAAAAGCCATAGAATGCGGATACTTGTACCGCGAGGACGAGATGCTCTATACAAAGATTCTTGTAAACGATGCAAAAGACACCAACAGGCTGTTTGAACTTAGCGGCAGGCTTTCTGACGGATACTTTGAAACCGAAGCGAAAGAAACAGCAAAGAGCATAGCGGAACTGATCCGAAAAACAGTTCCAAAGCACCTGCTTGGCGACTGGGAATTCGTAAGCGATCTCGCTACCCTTCCGATACTTGATGCCTTAGTGGAAGCCCTTATAGAAAAGGGCATCCTTGTCCCACCGGAAAATGGCATTGGGGCAGAAGGCTGCTGGATGAGCGCAGCCAAGTAAAAGTAATGCATAATTCATCCGGATTCAGGAAACCAATCTGTATCCGGATGAAATCTAGCGTCGGCGTACGGATGCTGTACTTTGCTAAGCCTCCACAACATGATACAGCCTGCTCTTATAGTCCCCCCACGCTTCCTGCACTAAAATTCCTGCGTTCATCAGAGTGCTTCCAAGATAAGTCCTCTCTTCGCCTTCGATACGGTAAGTTTTCTCCGGTGCAAGTCCAAGCAGTTTGATATTTCTGGAATGCACGTTTGCCCTTCTTGCTACCTGTATAAACGTCACAAGCGCTTCCGACTTATCCTTTGCCACAACCATATAGCAGTCATGCGTATGGTTCTCACGGTAAGATGCAATCCTATAATAATCTCCGGTACGCACAAGGTCATTGTACTTATGGTACATTGCAACCTGCTCCGGAATCTGATTTCGCTCCTCCTCGCTGATTTTTGTCACATCCAGCTCATAGCCGAACGTTCCGGCAAGTGCAACATGCCCTCTTGTTTCAAATGGCGTCACTCTTCCAACGGTATGGTTCGGGCAGTCGCTGACATGCGCTCCCATTGTCGAAAGCGGATACATAAGCGCTGTCCCTTCTTGAATTGTAAGGCGTTCAATCGCATCTGCATCATCAGAACACCAAATCTGCGGACTGTAATACAGCATTCCGGCATCAAAACGCGCACCGCCGCCGGAACAGTTCTCTAACAGCAAATATGGGAATTCCGTAATCAGACGTTCCTGCATACGGTACACACCAAGTACATAGCGGTGGAAAATTTCGCCCTGACGCTCCTTTGGAAGCGCTGCACTCGCTACATCAGCAAGCGGGCGGTTCATGTCCCATTTGACATACTCTACATTTGCACTGCGCAGTACCTTAGCAACCTTCTCAAAAACATAATCTGCAACTTCTTCCCTTGAAATATCAAGCACATACTGATTTCTTGCAAGCCCTGCGGTACGTCCCGGAATCTGCAGCGCCCAATCCGGATGCGCACGGTATAAGTCAGAATCCGGACTGATCATTTCCGGCTCAAACCAAATACCAAATTTCATGCCAAGCTTATTGACTTCATCTACCAGATATTTTAAGCCTCCGGCCAGTTTTTCTTCATTTACTTCCCAATCTCCAAGCGCACGGTTGTCATCAAACCGATTACCAAACCAGCCATCATCCATCACCAGCATTTCAATGCCAAGCTTAGAAGCTTCTCTTGCGATACCAAGCAGTTTTTCTGTATTGAAATCAAAATAAGTTGCTTCCCAGTTATTGATTAAAATCGGGCGTTTCTTATCCCGGTAGCTGCCACGAATCAAATGGTTGCGGTACAAGTCATGAAAGCAGCGCGACATGCCGCCAAGCCCTTCCGAAGAATATACAAGAACCGCTTCCGGCGTCTGGAAAGCTGCTTCCGGACAAAGCTCCCAGCGGAAATCTTCCGGATGGATGCCGGTCATCACACGAAGGCTGTCGAACTGGCTGCGCTCAATCAAACTGCGGAAATTTCCTGAATAAACCAGGTCCATTCCATAAACCTCACCGCTATTCTGTCCGGCGGCCGGCTCTAAAACCGCAGTAAATGCGTGTTCCTGATGTCCGCCCTCACCACGCAGAGAACGAGAACCCTGCAGGCCGTAGCTGACCGGAGTCCTCTCGATATGGCGCTCCCTTGCCCAGCTTCCATGCAATACAATCTTATCATAGTCATGATTGTCCATATCAAACGATGCCGACATCGCTTTGGTCAGATATATGGTCTCTTTTGAACAGTTTACTATTCTTGCACTGCGTATAACCGCATCTACATCTTCAAAAATACTGTAAGACAGCACCACCTGAATATCAAGCACCTCATCCTTAAGCGTCAGTTCCAGTGTCTCACTGTTCTCACCCCAAGTCGCCGGAAGCCCCGCAAGAGGCTGCTTTCCTTTTTTTATTTCATGTCCTGCATATGTAAGCTTCATTGCAGAATGTCCATTTGCATCCTCTATCCGAACAGCACTCTCCCTGAAATCACCGATTCCATGTGTCGGGTACTCCTGTGGAAACGTATCATAAAAGCTCAATCGGTCTCTCCCATTTGTCTCCGGCGTACGCGGCCCTTCTGCAATCCGCATCAGATAAGAAAGATCCGCCTCCTTAAGTCTCTTTCCATAATATACATGCCCAACAAAGCCTTCCTTGTCCACAATACCAATCACATAGCTTGTGTTTTTTGTGTCCAAGCGGAAAATGCGCTCCGCCTCAAAATAAGCAATCCCCATTTTTACAACCATGCTCCTTTCACATTCTGACGCTCTTGAGTAATCACAAAACTCTCCAACGTTCTTTCTGCCATGTTACCATAGAAGAGTAAAAAATGCCATACCTAACCTGCTTAAATCACACGAAGCACAGACCTTATGCATACAAGCCCAATTGGCCCAAGGAAAATTCCAAGAAAACCGAACAGTTCATAACCAATGTAAACCGACATCAGGCTGTAAACCGGGCGAATCCCAATTTTCCCACCCAAAAGCTTCGGTTCCAAATATTCCCGCAGGAACTGGCAGATTCCATACATGGTAAGCAGAACTGCTCCGTTGAACATATTTCCGCGGAAAAAATCTACAATTGCCCAAGGCACTAAAATCAGCCCACTTCCGAGTATCGGAAACGCATCAAAAATACCAACTCCAACACCAAACAGCAAAGCATACGGATTTCTTATCACAAAAAAACCAATACTGCATGTGATGCTGATAAAGAGAAGCAGTGTCGCCTGTGTCTTTAAATAGGCAATCCCTGCATCCGAAAGTTCTGCCTTAATCTGCTGCCACTCTTTCCCACCAATGCCCTTTACCTTTTCCTGATTTTTTGTCATGTCTACCAAAAACAAGATAGCTGCTACAAAAATAATTAAAAGCACAGCCAAAATTTCCGTAATGGAAACCGCCGCCTGAATAGACCTTTTTGTAAACGACGGAATAAATTCATCTATAAAAAATGCCTGAAGCTTTTCCATTCCTTTTCCAAGCAGCCGAAATGTACTTCCGTCTGAAATTCCAAGAAAAGAATCACAATAGCAGCAAATCTGTTCCATAGAAGTGCTCCACTCCTCTTGGTAGGACGCATAATTTCCAAAAAACAGGACAAGCTGCTCTATAATCCTGCTTACTGCATAAACAATACCTCCGCCAAGGAACAAAAAGAGCAGAAGCAGCAAAAAACCACCGCTGATTGCCGGTTTTATCCGAAGCCTTCTTGCAAAAAAAGCTACCGGGCGCTTCAATAAACAGGCAAGCAGATAGGCAAGAAAAAATGGGAAAAAAAGAGGCAGAAAAAAGCGGAACCCAAGATAAACGATAACTGTCACAACAGCTATTTTTACAAGCTTCAGATATTGTGCCTTTTCCACTCTTTAATACCTCCCATCCCTGTTAGCAGCCTGCTGTCAATGCAGCAGGCCCCCTCTTCCCACGATGCATAAAGGTAGTATAATCAAAAAGAAACGGCTTATTCGCCGTTTCCTGAAATCCTTATAGCAATGTCACAACCTCAAATTCAACTCCCTGCAATACTTCTTTTGTCACAGTTCCTGCTTCTCTTTCTTTTGAAAAATCCTCCTTTGGGCGATTTGCGGAAAGAAGAAGCCTTGTATAGCCGCCTTTTCCTGCCTGCTCTGCCGCTTCATATGCTTTTGCTTCTTCTATTAAAATCCGCGCCAGAACTTCCGGTGAGCAGTCCGTGGAATCTAAAATCAAGTTGTAGTTGGAATAATTCAGATATTCAATTCCGTAAATATCCCTGTATCTCCTGTCTTCAGTTATCATACGTTCTTTTAACTTCTGCTTTGCCTCTTCCAAAGAGGTATAAACCTCTACCTCGCCGCGTTTTGCATCATACATTACTCGCTTTGCAGCAACATCCACGCTTGCAGACAAAAATACCTTGAATGACTTTTCCACAAAATTCCATGCCAGACGAGAATCAAATAAAATATTCTTATCCGGGTTTTCTCTGGAAATCCGCGCTGTTGTGTCATCAATCATATGGTCATACTGATGGTCTGTTTCCATCATCTTGTTCATTTCCAATACATCAACATTGTGTTCTGCCGCAATCCTGCGAATTACCTTTCCTGTCGAAAAAATCTCATACCCATACTGTTCTTCTAAAAGCTTACTGATCGTAGATTTTCCGCTTCCTAAATTTCCAGTCAATGTGATGTGCATTCTTTTCTCCAACCTTTCCTTTGTACTACTGCATTACAGGTATTATATCAAAAGCATGTCCAAATGACCAGTATTTTTACAAAAAAGTGTATGCAAGAATCAGACGCCCCATCGCCCGGTTCTTACATACACTTTATAAAAAGCTACACCCAAAACTTTTAAACTAAAATACCTTCTCTAAAAATAAGCTGCAGTATCAAAGTGCATTTGCCGTATCATAAGCACTCTTGATTGCATAATCAATATTGCTTGGGCGCTCGCCCGAACAATCTCCGATATAATGTACCGGAACGCTGCAGCCTGCAAGCTCTGGCAGGTGTTTTCTCGCACCGACTGCCATAACCACAAAATCTGTTTCGACACTA
>CAJTZB010000001.1 GCA_910583815.1 uncultured Lachnospiraceae bacterium | reverse complement strand
TGGCAAGCAGCGCGCAGACACAAATCGCCGTGTGAAAAATTTATTCTTCACACTGAAACCCCTTTCTCAATATCTGGCACCGGCACATACCGATGCTAGCGTCGGTGTACAGATGCTATGGTTCTATTTTACCACAACATGGCATAAAATGCAATCTCGCGCCTACTTTTCCTTCCACCGCGCTTCCTCGCTCTTTCTCAGGCTGACACGGAACAGCCTTTGTGCAAGCTGCCTCCATTTGAAAGGAATCAGAGGGTACAGATAGCTTTTTCCTGCGATTGTGCGGTTTGTGCAGATACAAAACAGTGCAAACAGCATTCCTCCTCCAAAGCCCCATATGCCAAACAATGCCGTCAGCACCAATGTAATCAGCCTCATAAACTTCAATGCATAACCAAGCTCATAACTTGCCTGTGTGTAGTTTGCCAGTGCAACAAACGCCATATATAGCATTGGTTCTGCATTGAACCAGCCGGAACCAACTGCAAAATCTCCAATAATCAAAGCGGCAATTACACTGAGCGGCAGGCTTAACATACTCGGCGTATTGAGCGCCGCAAGCCTCAGACCATCAATTGCAAACTCTAAAATCAAAAACTGCCAGACAACCGGCACATTGACCGGCTCTTTTACCATAATAAATTCAAAACCCGCCGGAATCCAATGCGGATAGTCCATCAAAAGCAAAAAAAGCGGTGTCAGTGCAAGCGCCAAAATATTTGCCAAAAATCTGGAAAGACGCAGATAAGTCCCGGTAATCGGCGGAAAATAATAATCATCTGCTTCCTCTATTATATCAAAAATTGTCGTCGGCAAAATCATTGCTGCCGGAGAATTGTCCACAAGCACCACAATATCCCCTTCCAACACCGATGCCGCTGCCGTATCCGGCCGTTCCGAGAACTTGAATTTCGGGAACGGATTGAACCAAGAATGATGATACAGGCACTCCGCAAGGCTCTGTTGGTTCATTGTCAGGGATTCTACCTTGATTTTTTGTATCCTGCGCCGGATTTCTGCAAGAAACCCCTGGTCCACCCGGTCATTCATATAGCAAAGCACAATATCTGTATGGGAAACATCTCCTGCCGATAAATACTCCATTGTAAGCTTTGGATCACGGATACGCCTCCTGATAAGTGCCGTATTAAATACAAGTGTTTCAACAAAGCCGTCTCTTGAGCCACGCATGACTTTGTCCTTTTCTGGTTCGTCAATGCCCCTGGAAGGATAGGTTCTTGCATCCACTGCAATTGCCATCACATAACCTTCCACAATAAGGCATGGTACTCCGGAAAGCACATTACGTACCACCATGCTGACCGTATCAAGCAGCGATACCTCTACATAAGAAATATATTTTTGCGAAAATTCATCTGCTGTTGCAGGCATATCCTCCGGCTTCAATGCCATAAACTGCTGCATCAGTTTCTGCATTGTCTCATCCTTTATCATGCCATCCACAAAATAAAGGCACGCCTGACGCCCTCCCATTGTAAACTCTCGATTTACCACATCAAAGCTCTTCTCTACCTGAAGCGCTTCATTATATCTTTCCAAGACCTTTGAGAAACTTTCCTGCACGAAAAAACTACCTCCATTCTTATGACGACCACACGTTCTGCAATCGTAAGGAATAGCGTCGATGTACGTCTCTGTACACCGACGCTAGAGGTAGCATAAACCGATTTATGAAATTTTATACATCAGAGTATCCGTACGGTTGCTCCAAACGGCAGCAAAGCAAGCTTTGCAATTTTAAAACACTGCAGGCCAAACGGAATCCCAATAATCGTAATGCAGAACACAACGCCAATTACAGACGCCACAACTGCAAGCGGCAAACCGGAGACAAGCAGCCAAATAATATTTGCCAAAAGCGACACCGGGCCTACGGAATACTCAATTTCCTTTCCGAATGGGAAAAAGCAAAGCCCCGCAAACTTGAAACACTGCAAACCGACCGGAATCCCAATAATCGTAATGCACCACAATATACCGGCAATCAGCCAGCTTATACCCAGAATAACACCACCAAACAGAAACCATATGATATTTCCCAAACAGCCCATGTCTCTCCTCCTATTTTAGCGCCGGTACACCGACGCTATCTACTCTTTTGTAAATTCCAGCGATACTCTGCCAGAACCACAGTCAAACAGCAGCTTATTTTCTGCCCTTGCATTTTCAATATCTACATCCTTGATTTTCTTTCCGTTCAGATAAAAATTCCCGCTCCCCATATCTGCCGTAATATTGTACTCCTTTTCGTTTGCATTCAGCACAACGCTGACAGAGCCGCTTCCTGTATCAAAAATGCAATTGCCGGTCATGGTTCCCTCATAGCTGACCCTTCCGGAGCCACTGTCTATCGAAAAGTTTTCTGTATCTGCCCGCGTAAACATCACCAAGCCCGAACCGCTGTTTACCTTTGTTACTCCCAGCTTAGAATCCAGTATCTCTACTTTGCCAGAACCCGTGTCAATATCGGTATGTCCGGAAGTAATCCAAGACAGGAAAACGGAACCGGAACCGGTATCCAATATAAGTCTGTCGGCATGTATCCCATCAATCTCCATCTTTCCTGATCCGCTATCAACCAAAAATTGCTCTGCCACAAACCCTTCCGGTACTGTTATCACAACTTTTTGCTTTGGTCCAAAAAATCCAAAAGAAAAAAGAAAGAAAGGCCGTGATTCCTTATAGACAAGCAGCACACCATCTTTTACTTCCGCCTTGTAGCTTTTTGGTACATTCTCTGCAGCAACTTCAAATTTATCTCCTGTTTTTATTATAATATCTGCTGCTCCTACATCAATGCTGACACTCCTGATTTCTTCTCCTTCAAAAGTCTTTGTAAAACTTGTTGTTTCTTCGGTGCCGCCAATCCTTAATCCAAATATAACTAAATTTCCGTCCTCATCATGATATACTGCACCTTCGGTATTCTCAGAACCAAAATCTACATTTTTTGTGATCCCCTGCACAATTGCAACAAGAGTTACTGCACAGCTTCCAATAATCCCAACGGATAAAGCAACTGCAAACACAATTGCCATATACTTAATTATTTTATTCATCTCAATCCTCCATAATAGAGCAACTTTTCTTTTTGTACCAAAATTGCGTTTTATTTGACTTCTACTCCACCAAACAATGCCATCGCATTGATGTAAACAATCACTGCCCCATCATCGCCGTTTCTTCTGTGGTTACTACAGCCGCCAAACAATGAGGTATCGCTTACTACTGCCCTAGCTCCTGCCGGCAGAAGCACATCCACTCCCCCAAATACTGCTGTCAGGTTCATTGATATATCCTGCGTAATCTTTGCCTGCCGCAAATCAATCGTTACTCCGCCAAAAATTGCATCAGCATCCATTCCATAAAATATATCTTCTACAACAAACCGTCTGGAAGAAAAAACAACCGTTTCTGCAGTTTTGCTTTCGCTCGGTATTGTCACGCGCCTGCTCCCAACATTGATAATGTTCCGCAGCACCATGCCAAGGCCAATAACAATAAACACAAGCGGCACAATTAACTTCCAGAGCATCTCCCATTCCATGTAGCCTCTGACACATCCAAGCAGAAGCAGCCCTATAATAAGCCCCAGCATATTCCCAATCCTTGGACCATTAGAAAAAATGCTAATAAAACTCGGTATGATAACAAACAGCGTCCACCACCCATGAAAGAACAGTGAAAAGTGCCATGCCCCAAATAGATTTCCTGCAATCCCAATTCCTACAAGCAAAAAGAAAATCCCCCACAATACATTTCCAATTCGTCTTCTCATTCTCATTTCCTCCCATTTAAGTTTTGCAGCAGCCTTTCGGATATGCTTCTGCCAGACTGCTGCATAAAATTCCTTTGTGAATTTCTTAATACTATCTTACAATTGATACCGCCGATATGCAAATTAAAAGATGATTAGAAAGCTTAGAATTCACATGGACTGAGGCATATTGAGATCTGTACACCAACGCTATCTTCAAAAAAGAAAGGCTGCTGCGATTTCCCATAAAAAACAGGATGCGCAACAGCCTTATCCGCACTGAACAACGATACGTTGGTATCAGCAAAAAGAATCAAAGATATGTTTCAATTTCTGCAATCTCTTCTTTGGTAAACTCAAGTTTTTCTATGCAGGCTGCATTTTCTACAATCTGCTCCGGACGGCTTGCACCAATCAGCACCGTAGTAACTGCCTCATTATGAAGCACCCAGGAGAGTGCCATCTGTGACAGCCTCTGCCCGCGCCGCTGCGCAATCTCATTGAGTTTATGTAGTCTGGAAAGCATGGTATCATCCAGTTCCCTGCCAATCCACGTCTCACCTTTGCCTACTCTGGAGTCCTGTGGAATACCGCCAAGGTATTTATCCGTCAAAAATCCCTGATAAAGCGGTGAAAATACAGCAAGCCCTATTCCGTTTTTCTGCACGGATTTGTCCAATCCATCACGCTCTATCCAGCGGTTTAACATGGAATATGATGGCTGATTCACGATAAACGGTGTATGAAGCTCCTCAAATATCTTCTTGATTTCTTCGGTCTGTGCTTTATTATAGTTAGAAATACCGACATAAAGAGCCTTCCCTTGCCTTACTGCATGGTCAAGGGCAAGCGCCGTCTCTTCTAAAGGCGTATTTGGATCAAATACATGGTGATAAAAAATATCAACATAGTCAAGCCCCATCCGCTTCAGGCTCTGGTCAAGGGAGGCAAGCAGATATTTTCTGGAACCGTTTCTGTCTCCATATGGTCCCTGCCACATCTCGTAGCCAGCCTTCGTAGAAATGCAAAGTTCATCGCGGTACTGCCGCATCCCTGAAAGAATCCTTCCGAAATTTTCCTCTGCACTGCCGTTATATGGATTGCCATAATTATTGGCAAGATCAAAATGCGTAATCCCCAAATCAAACGCTGTATGGATCATCGCTTCCATATTGGCAAAACAGCCTTTGTGTCCAAAGTTTTGCCACAGCCCAAGAGAAACCACAGGCAATTTCAGGCCGCTCTTTCCACAATGCCTGTAAATCATTTTTTCATATCGCTTATCGTTCGCAAGAAACATATTTTTCTCCTTAATAATCATTAGCGTCAAACGTGTTGCCATCTGTACGAAGCTAGTTATTATTATGCATAAATTCAAGTGCATAATCAATATTTTATTAATCATATTTCAGGCATTTATTTTACCTGTCATACCTTTTTACAAGTCCAAGCCCGATTGGATATGGCCCGGTATGCACTGCAATTGTTGCTCCGATTTGAAAAATCGGGATTTCTTTGATGTCGGCATATTCGCGCATTGAGGCAAACAATGCATTTCGGAACTCTGTTGCCTCCTCATAGTCATATCCATAACCGACTGCAATGGAATAATCTTCCGGCCTCTCACCTATCTCTTCAAAATGAGCCTTTGTCTGTGCAATCAGCTTTGCCTTTCCTTTTTCTCTGCTTCTTGTCAGCCCAGTCGAGAAAATTTCTCCTTCTTTTAAAACGATTAATGGTTTTATGCCAAGTACGCTTCCTGCCAAGCCAGCAAGCTTTCCGATTCTGCCGCCATGCTGCAGGTAGTCTATGCTGCCAATGGTAAACAAAATACGCCCGCTTTCTCTGCGCTCTTTCAGGCATTTCACTGCTTCTTCTAACGAATATCCGGCCTCACACATACGGACTGCTTCCAATACAAAGATACCTTGCAAAACCGTGTCCATTGTGGAATCCATCACTTCAATCTGCGCAGACGGATATTCCTCTGAAATCAGTTCTTTCGCAGTGCAGGCAGAATTATAAGAGCCGCTGAACTTCACGGTAATGCAGATGCATAACATCGGAATCCCCTTTTTTGCATAAGGGCGAAATGCCTCAACATAATCTTCCACTGACGGAAGCGAGGACTTCGGAAATATTTTAGGATTGTCCACCATCTGCTCATAAAACTTACGGACTGGCATCTCTTCCATCTCTTTATAGTACTTGGCTGCATCAAAAGATACATAAAACGGAACAACATGTATGTTCTTTTCCTTTGTCAGTTCCTGTGGCAGATCACAGGAACCATCACTGATAACCTGAAACTTCATTACGACCTTACCTCTCTATTGCTTCTGTATTACATAGTTTTCAATACTACTTTATACAGTATCATAACATATTCCGTTTGGAAATGGAAGGGAGGCTTTTATAAAATAATTATTAAAATTGCAGAACTGCTCTGCGGATTTGACTTTTCTGCAAATTCAAAAAGCACCCATATGCACATCTTCTAAAACCTGACAATGTGCAATGAGTGCTTTTGCATCTCTGCCTGATGGCAGATAATAATATTCTGATTTTTTAAGCAAGCTTAGCCTTTGCAATCTCTGCAAGCGCTGTGAAAGCAGCTGCATCATTAACTGCCATCTCAGCTAACATCTTTCTGTTGACCTGAACATCAGCTAACTTCAAGCCATACATAAACTTGCTGTAGGACAGACCATTCATTCTTGCTGCTGCATTGATTCTTGCGATCCAAAGCCTTCTGAACTCTCTCTTCTTCTGCTTTCTTCCAGCATAAGAGGAAGTCAATGCTCTCATTACGGACTGCTTTGCAACTCTGTACTGTTTGCTTCTGGCACCTCTGTAACCCTTTGCCAGCTTTAATACTTTTTTATGTCTTTTCTTAGCGTTCATGCCGCCTTTTACTCTTGCCATTGTCTATTTCCCTCCTTACACCAGATCCTACAGATATGGTAAAATCTTCTTCATATTCTTTTCGTTTGTCTTGTCCATAATGGTTGCTTTTCTTAAATTTCTCTTTGTCTTTGTGGACTTCTTGGTCAGAATGTGCTGCTTGCCGGCTTTCATTCTCTTCAGCTTTCCTGTCCCTGTCTTTTTAAAACGCTTTGCTGCTGCTTTGCTTGTCTTTAACTTAGGCATGTTTCATTCCTCCTTAATATACTGGTCACCCTTACTTTATAACAATAGAATCCTCGCAAAGTATGGATTCTATTGTTTTTGCTTAACGCTTTTCGCTAAGAAACATAATCATGCTTCTTCCTTCCATTTTTGCAGGCTTCTCCACAACAGCAATATCAGAAAGCTTTTCAAAAAAACTGTCCAGAATCTGCTTTCCGGTTGCCATATGTGCCATTTCCCTGCCACGGAAGCGAAGCGCAACCTTAACCTTATCTCCCTTGGTTATAAATTTTCTCGCCTGATTTGCCTTCGTATTTAAATCATTCTCGTCAATATTCGGTGATAAACGAATTTCTTTAACCTCGGTCACCTTCTGCTTTTTCTTGGCATCCTTTTCTTTTCTAGCCATCTCGTAGCGGAACTTGCCGTAATCTACGATTTTACAGACCGGTGGCTTTGCGGTCGGAGCGATCTTTACAAGGTCCAAGCCTGCTTCCTTTGCCAGCCTTAAGGCATCCCTTGCAGGCATAATCCCTAACTGTTCGCCTTCTTCTCCAATCAGACGTACTTCTTTGTCTCTGATTTGTTCGTTAATCATTAACTCGCTAATGGTTCTGCACCTCCATTGATTTGAATCATAAAAACTGTCACTTTGTGACAATTGCAAATCCGCGAAGCGGATTTTGGAATACACACGCCTTGCGGCGCAGCTTCCTCTAAGGAAAATAAAAAAGGATAGTCTGAGAAAGTCAGACTATCCTGTCGATTCATCTAAGCCGCACCGAACTTACACCGGTACAGAACCAAAAAATGAAGACCCATTCACAGCTAAAAGCGCTAAGGGTGAGAGTGGATACTCTGCTTTCTGCTTGAGCTACTGCTCACATACTTGAATATCATAGCATACTTTTCCATCCGTGTCAACTATTTATTTGTTTTAATGTAGCGTCGGTGTACAGATGGAAACCTCTAAAAATCTGCGGTCTTGCAAAACAACAGTACAAGGCTTATTTTTTAGAAGCCTGTTCCATGTACTCTTGGTATCCTATTTTCTCTATTTTCTCTTTTTTTGCCAAAACCCCATTTTTCAGGCTTTCCGCATATGTTTCTATTTTTGCAAGCAGTTCCGGATTCGACACTGCAAGGATTTTTGCCGCAAGGATACCTGCATTCTGTGCTCCGTCAATTGCTACAGTAGCAACCGGAATCCCGCTTGGCATCTGGACAATGGAATATAAAGAATCCACGCCGCCAAGTGCCTTTGTATGAATTGGCACCCCAATAACCGGAAGCGGAAAAATCGCCGCACACATACCAGGCAGATGCGCCGCGCCGCCGGCACCTGCAATAATTACCCGGAAGCCTTTCTCTTTTGCAGTCTTTGCATAGTCATAAAACACATCCGGCATACGGTGAGCGGAAATAACCGTCACCTCATATTCAATATCAAACTGCTTCAGTATCTCTGCTGCTTTGCTCATAACAGGAAGGTCCGAATCACTTCCCATTACAATTCCTACTTTTCCGTACTGTCCCACTTTACTCATGCTCCTTTCTGCATTCATCTAACGGTACATTTAAGCTCTCTGTGCCCGGCAGCACAAATCTTCCGTTCTTTAAGACTGCCGTCTTTGTCCCATCCTTTTTTAAAGATGCGATCTCACCGATTTCACCATATGGGATCGTAATGTCTGTATGGCAGTTAAAATACGCCTGAGACGGATCTGTCCTGCGCATCAGTGTAATTTCATTATCTCTTGCCACGATTTCCTTGCCGTTACGGTTATAGACTTTGTGATCTTCGCTTCGTTTATAGCAAGTATCCCCGATTGCAAAATGAGGTCCTGTTTTCTCAGCAATCAAAATCGGAAGTTTAGAGGCAATGTCATACTTTTCGCCCATAGCAAAAGCTGTCGTATTGGTACCGATTGCAAATTCCCCAAGCGGAAGGAATGCGTGGTGTTTTAACAGAGTCTCTTCTAAAAACGCCTGATTTTCTGCCTCCGTCCCAAAATTCTCACATGAAAGTTTTGTCGTACGCCCATTCTCAAACCAGAGCTTTAACTGCCGGTATTCATAACCATTTAAGAATACCTTGGAAACATGGAGCAGACCATTTGTCCCTGCCAGTTTCGGAGAAGTAAATACTTCTCCGACCGGGATATTCACGTCCGCAGTGCAGTTTTCAAAAATCGTTTCTTTTTTCGGATCAGAAAGCTCATACAGCATGACGGCCAAATCTGTTTCGTTGCCATTCATGCCTTTGATATGGCAGGCATAGCCGGTATCCAGTTCATCAATGATGGCCTGCTGGATGCGCTGGTATTCCTCATTGTCCAAATTGTTGCAGCGCACGGTTTCGGCAAAAATTTCATGGAACTGCGCACCGATGGACGGCATCGGATAAGCAATAATTGTAAAAGAAGTCTCATCCATTTTAATATAGCTGTATGCAACTTCATTTACTTTTGATTTTTCTTCCAGATTCAGCTTCGTCTGGCGTTTATCAAAATGCAGCGCCTCTTTTTTATTGACCGGCACAAAGTCCGGCTCCCCAAATGTCTCTACAAGCGCCGGCCCTATGTACGCCTGAAATACTTCCTTCTGTTCTTCATACACATTTTTCATATCTTCCAGAGCACGGCTGCTGCAAAGCTTGTCATAATAAAGCGCCGCATCCTGCCTGTGGTCATATTCAAACTGCGGATTGAGTGTTGTTGCCGCATAGCCTGACTTTCTGCCGACCCTTGCGCGCAGCGGCACCCTCTTTGCCGTAACCCGAAGGCCCTGTGCTTCAAAGCTCTCTACCGCGTATGCCATCATCCGCTCAAAACCGATAGGATACCGCAGGGTAATCTGCCCATGTTCTTTTCTAGCAACACCCATTGTCTCAAATCCACGCAAGTAACCGGATACATAAGTGTCTGCCATAGCACGAACTTCCTGCTCCGGCATTTTTCCCAAATATTCTGCAATCTTTAACTCATTGTCTGTAATATACTCCCCATACCAATAAAGATACGCAGGTTCTCCTGCCATCTGCAGCGATGTGGTGATAATATCTTTGGCAAACGTATATGAACTGTCGTAACCTTCTGTAATCGCAACCGTCATATATAATTTATGGTTGTCCGTTTCAAAGCTCTTAATTGCTGCTCTTGCATCTTTATATGCAAATTCATCATACGCCTCATACCTGCAGTATACCTCGATAAACAGCTCCATTAAAATTGTCATCAGGTAATCTCTTTGCTCTGCCGCATCAAAAATCAGCTCATACATCCTTGCTGCAAGGTAAGTAAACAAACGGCCCTCACGAATACCAAAACATTTCGCTGCAAACGCAGGATTCTCATAAGAATTCTCATAGTTTTCCGGCAGAAGGTTTACATACAGGCGCTCATTCCATTGCTTCAGCTCTGCCACAGAAAGCTTTTGGTAGCTCCCCTGCCGCACAAGTTCTGCCAGTTCTGCTGCCGTCAAAATAAACTCTGCCTGCTGCTTAAAATAATTCTGGTAACGCTCCGGCACACATGGCTCCTCTGCAATTTCCTTTATCCTCTCTATGCTCAGTTCATAACGCTCCATAACCGCACATAGCTCTTCTTCACTTAGTTTCCACATATGGTTTTTCTCCTTTTCCGATACCTAAATTGCCATCCCGGTCAGATACAGCACAAAATAAACAAGAAACAGAACCGCATTCAGGCTAAGCCCTGCAATGGGCAGGCCATAGAATACATCCCTCTCTTTAAAACCATGTGCTGCAAAAGAAACGCCAACTAAAGCAAACAGCATATCAAACATCCCAATAACTCCGACAATGCTTTCCGCAGCACCCGAAAGCGAGGCAGAATACACCGCCAATGCTATAAACACAAGCCAAGCAAGCACTCCGGCAACAATTGATACAATGCCGGGTTTTGATGCCGTCCTCCCCTGAAAATGGAGAGCATTTTTCTCTTTTTTCATAACTGCCCCCAGTCCCTAAGTCTTTTTCTGGTCTTTGGAAGGCCCGCCTTTTCGTTTCTGTCCAATCAGCTTTAAAAATCCATAGCGGAACAGCAGATAACCTACCATTCCTCCTATTGTATTGAGTACAATATCGTCCACATCAAATGCCCCTACTTTGAACACAAGCTGAATCGTTTCCACACAGAGGCTGAATGCCGCCGAATAAACAGTACATCGGATGAACCCACAATATTTTCTCTTAAGCAATGGTACAAAAAAACCAAATGGCATAAACGCCGCAATATTTCCTAACAGGTTGATGCATACCGGCTTCCAGCCAAGCGTATAGCGATGATTCCAAAACCTCTTGATTTCTTTGAATAAATGCAAGTTATAACGATAGCTCTGTTCTCCCATTGTCCTGCCATATTCTTCACTGAAAAATAGCAAATAGAACAATAAAAGAAGGTATATTATAAACAGAACAGCTGCCGCAATGCGCAGGTTCTTTTCTTGTCCTTTTTCCATGCTTCCTCTCATTCTGCCGCTGATGCGGCATATCCTCTTTTCAGACGAAACAACATTTTCTTTAGAATAAGAGTATACACTAAAAGCATAAGATATTCAAGCAATTCCAAAACAGAACAGGACGCTGTCCCATCTATTCTATCTTGCTTCCCCACAGCGTTACCTGATTGGAAAGTCCCACTGCTGTAAACACATCCGTTTTTATTGTTGTGTACTCTATATCCATAGACAGGCTGACGCCGCTATACTCCTGCCCATTAAAGAACAGGCTGACATAAGATGTTCCCGGATCCATTTCCCATGTTCCTTCATAGTCTCCGGTAATTGTCCCATCCTTTTTAAGCGTAATATGCTGCGGCTGCTTTGTTTCCAGCTTCCTATGCACGATGTTCAGTTCATGCAAGATAATCTCATAATCTCCTGCAACTTCCGCCACAGTGCGGCCTTCCGGGCTCAATGCTTCGCCTGTTGTCTGATATGGAGCCGCTACAAGCCATCCCTCTTTGGTAACAAACAGCTGATGCACTTTCACATAATGTTCCTCTGTACCATTTGTGGTCCGGGTATGAAATACCATATAAGCTCTGCCGTCATCATCGACAAAAGCCGAATTATGCCCTTGTGCTACCTGCCCTACATCAAAGTTAGTCCATTGATACCCGCCCATCAGACGCACGCCGACGGACTGGTTATAATTATATACAAAACTGCTATAGTAAGGAGTATTCCCAAGCATATCTGTATAATCCCCATCCGGACGCTCTGAACGGAAAATACGGACGTTATAGCCGCCCTTCGCTTCTAAATTGCCATAAGAAATAAAGAGATAGTAATAGTCTCCGATTTTCTGGATATAAGATGCTTCCCCTGATACATAAACGCCTCCTGCAATCTTTTTTCCAAAATAGGCATCCGATCTCTCATTCGTTTCGTATGTAACAGAATAGTCCCTCAGCCCTGTTTCTTTGTCCAGCTCAAGCATAAAAATCCCACCTGACCAAGAGCCGTAGGTCATCCAGAGCCTGCCTTCTTCGTCAAAGAACGTACATGGATCAATGCAGTTTGGCCACTTGTCTCCCCACTTTCTGTTGGCTACGCCGTTCGTCACATAACGTTCCGGAATTTCGCTTTCCCCAAGCACACGAGGTACATCGGTTTCACTGTAAGTCTCTGCCATAAAACCTCCATATACGACAGAACCCGCATACTCATATGGTCCCATCACGTTGTCAGCGGTCAGCAGGACAATATTGGATACCCACTCATCCCCATTTGCACTAAGGTATATGCAGTACTTCTCCATATGCGGATTATACACGATGTCCGGCGCCCAGAGATAACTGTTCCAGTTTTCTGCCTTCTCGTCTTTATTCCATGCCCTAATCTGCTCCTTGGTCTCTTCGGTAAACAGGCCTTGTATCTGAGCGTCCAGATTTGTCCAGTCATAGAGGTTGTCTGTACTGCCTCCACATAGAAATGATCCAATAATATAGTATGTTCCGTCAAAATCTTTGAATATAGAAGGGTCATGGCATGTAATCTGCTTATATGCCCTTTCGTTCCCTAACTCAGCTGTGGGAGTCTGCTGCTCTGCCTCTTTTTCATCTTCCGGCCCATCCACTCCCATTGTCACAGTCATACTAGGTTCCGGCGTGCTATGGGAAGCATCGTCTTTTTGTGTGTTTCCAGATGCACATCCTGCTAAAACCATCAGAAGGCCTCCCATTGCAATTCCTATCCACTTTTTTTTCATAACATCCTCCATTTCAGGGCGTAACCGTCCATACCTCTTTCAGAAAGTCCTCTCTCATACATTTTAACACAAATGGACGAATTTTCCTATATAAAAAGCTGCTACGCCAATTTACTTAGCATAGCAGCTTTTATGTACTTAGTTAAAATTCCGGTTTCTGGTATTCATCGGTTGTTATCTGTTTTTCCAAACATCTCCTACTATCTGGTTACAGTATACGTTCCGTTCAACGTTGCCACATTGCCATAAGAATCTGTAATCTGGCATGCGCTTGTCGCTGTAACGGTTACTTTTCCTCTTAGGACGCTCTCGCTGAGATATATCCTAACCGTGTTATTGCTGATATAGGAGAACCATGCAATATTCTTTCCATTATAATAAACGGTGAAGTCCGGCACGCCGCTTAAACTGGAGCTTTCAAAAAACGTCAGGACAATCTCGCTGTCAGAGTCAAAATACGACGAAGCATAGACCGGCGCTATATTTTCTATCAAAGCAATTTCTGTCTCATAAACGTCCATCGCCACCGCATCGCCATAGCCCCTTACTCCGCTGATTTTCAATGGATATTCTGCATCGTAAGGAATCGAGCCCTCACTAAACGTCAATTTTACAGTTGCTCCGTTGGCTCCCTGTTCTGTCAGTTCTGCACGGACCGGATTTACATAGTTGCCAAGCACATAATTAGACACTGAAACTGCTGATGCTTCATCCACACGGCTCGAAAACTTTACATACAAAATGCTTGCATTTGTCTTATCCTGTTCAATCGATCTCGGCTTTTCCAGTTTGCCTGAATCCTCATGCTCCATTGTAAGGGAAAATGTAGTTCCCGAACTTGCTTTTTCAAAAAGATCCTTTACGAACCCATTCGGCAGCGTAATTGTATAAATGCCGTCACGGTTCATCTGCCCTGAGTAAACCGTCAACGTAACTTTATTGCCGGAGACCGTCCCCACATAGCTGATTGCAAGTGGAGTAATATCGCCGTTGGATGCCCGAAGCGATGCGTTGAACAGGCCAGCCTGTTCATTTAGTACAACCGGCCTGTCATAGACAAGCTCCAGTGTCGAAGTTCCTTCACCTTCTGTTGTTGTCAGCTTTGTGCCTGTCAGATATGGTACGGTAGTCGGAACCGAGAAATCTACGACACGGCTGACCGTATTGCTCACTGCACCATATGCATAATAGCTGTACCAGCCGGTTACACCAACCACTTGGTTTCCGATCAAGTTCACGGTGTCGCCTTCCAGATAGAAAATACCTACGCACTCATCTTCCTGAGAAACAATTCCCGGAAGCCTGTTTTTCCCAATAATCAGATAGCCTGCGTCAAACAGCGGAGAATCAAACCTGACATGTACCTCATAAATTCCGGCACGTTCTACAGAAACAACCTGCCCTGGTGCACGCAGCTTCGTATCTGTTTTTAATGTAACCGTCAAAATAGAAGGCGAGGTGCGGTTTCCAAAGGTGTCTGTAATTCCGTTGATGCCTATCATCAGCTCTTTGTTTTCGTCCTCAGAAGCAATGCCGCTTAAATCAATGCCAAGCGAAGTTTTATCATCTCCCAGCACATAGTTGTTAGGATCCAACAGGTAGGCATTGGTCTGTCCATCGCAGCTGGTTGCCACTGCAACAATAGCCAAATCTGTAATATCAATTTCTTCGTTAAACCGGATTGTATTATAATAGCCCTTGACATCCAGTTCTGTTCCAAGGTAAGAAGGTCCTGTCGTATCTTTCAGCTTCATCGTCTGCACATAACGTTCCACAGTACTTCCGTCTGTAGTACGTATTCCGGCAGTTACCATTACAACATAAGAACCGTCAAATTTTCCGCTTGCCTTTACTGTCAGCGTCTTCTGATCCTGAGAAAGCGATGCTGTCAGCGTCCCATAGGCTGCAGAGGTCGAGGTCCCTGCAATGGAAATATAAGAAGTCAGTCCCCCATTGCTCCCTATGACATAAGACGAAAGTACCGGCTTACCAAAAACAATCTGAAGGGTGTCAGCCGAAACAAGGCTCACGCTGTCCACCTGCGCTCTGCCGGAAGTAGGTCCTGAAGTAACAGAAGGATTTGTTGGATATGTCGGGTATGGTGTTGGTGTTGGAAACGGTGTCGGCGTAGAACCGAAAATAAACGGCGGTGTCGTAGGTGTTGGGAAAGGCGTCGGGATAGCCTCGCTGCTTGAACCTTTGATATAAATATAAATTTCATCTACTACTTTATTGCTTTCTGCACGAGCCGCACTTTCTGTCTGTCCTGCATATGCGATAAGGCGTGTAATACCCGGCCGCAAAGCCGCAACCTGTCCGTCGCTTGTCACGATCGCATAAGAAGAATCCGCTACCTCCCAGAACACTTTGTCCGTTGAATTGGAAGGAGAAATCGAGGCGTCAAAATTATATACGTCTCCCACTACCATAACATGGGCATTTGGCACCTGATAATTTGCATTGTCAATGAAAACACTCTCCGATGCAACCCTTGTCCGAATCGTCACAAGACAGCTTAATGTCACTGTCGTCTTATCGCTCCTTGTTACTTTGCAGTTAATCACAGCGCTTCCATACGATACGCCTGTAACGTTTCCTCTTGCGTTTACCGTAGCAACAGAAGGAGAAGAAGACGACCATGAATAGGTTGCCTTGCTGTCATTTACCCCTAATATTTTTAGTTGGAAGGTATCACCTGCCAAAATGCTTTTTTCTGTCTCAGAAATGCTGACACGTGTGTCAGCATACGCCTGCACTGCCGATGAAGCAGAAGTTACATTGCCTGCCGCCAGACAGCATGCCAATGCTACTGCAAGAATCCGAAGTCCTTTTCCTCTGCGCATACTAATCCTCCATTTCTGCGAACATTCCTGTTCTTTCGACGTTTCTACCGAAGTAGAGCCTATATTTTATCACGTTTTTCTTGGTTAAATCCTTTTTTAACTTATTCTATCTCATATTTTGGCATTTGTCAACATAGAAAAAGGGTAGAAACCTGCATTTTGCAGGTTTCTACCCTTGTCGTATATCTGTATTTCCTATCGAATCCAGAACGTTATTGACGCAGTTCTATTCCTTCTGCCGAAAGAGCTTTTATTATTTTCTGCATAATTTCATTTACCTCTTTGTCCTCCAGTGTCCTGTCTTTTGCACGGAAGGTAATGGAATATGCCATAGACTTATAGCCATCTTGAATCTGGTTGCCCTCATAAATATCAAACAGATGGCAGCTCTCCAACAGCTTACCTCCGTTTTTCCGGATAATTCCTTCTAACTGGCCCGCCAAAATCTCTTTTTTCACAAGCATACTGATGTCACGAGTAATAACCGGATACTTCGCAATGCCGGTATACTTCACATCAAAGCCTGCCCTTGCTACAATTTCAGGCATATCAAGCGCTGCCACATATGCTCTGTCACCAATACCATATATGTCTGCAACTGCCGGATGCAGCTCACCCATATATCCAATCCATACTCCGTCATAATACAGGTTTGCCTGCCTGCCCGGATGCAGGAAAGTTTTCCCTGCCTTCGGATCATAGGAAACTGATTTCTTTAACCCTGCTCTCTCTAAGAATTCTTCTATTACGCCTTTCAGGTCAAAGAAATCACCGTCACCATACATACCAAGCGTTAACTGCACTCTTTCATCCGGAAGTCCTGTAAGCGGGAGCTCTTTTGAAAGATATACATTTGCAAGCTCGTACAGGCGCACATTTTTATTTCTGCGGTTATAATTTGCAGAAAGGGAGGTAAGCATTCCATTCAGTGGCAATGTGCGCATGATGCTGTAATCCTCTCCCAGCGGATTTGAAATTGTTATTGCCTGACGAACACTGTCGTTCTCTGCAATCCCCAGCTTGTCAAATACTTTTGGGCTTTCAAAGGAATAGGTCATTGCCTCAGAAAAGCCAAACTTTTCTACGGTATTACGTGCAAGTTCTTCTATGCGGAGCTTGAAAGGAATCGTTCCAAGCGTTGCCTCGCCGGTCGGCAATGTTGTAGGAATATTGTCATAACCATAAAAACGCGCCACTTCTTCTGCAAGGTCTGCCTGACAAAGAATATCCTGACGGAAGCTTGGGACAATCACCTCGTCTGTTGCCTCATCATATCCAAGTTCTATCTTCTTAAAGTAACCAATCATTGTCTCTTTAGGAATATCCGTCCCAAGCAGACGGTTCGCTTTTTCTGCCGAGAATTTTACGCGGCGGCTTCCTGTTTTTTCTGGATATACATCTACACAGCCGCCTACGACCTCACCTGCTCCAAGTTCTTCTATCAATTGGCACGCACGGTTCATGGCCTCCAACGCCGTATTCGGGTCAAGCCCTTTTTCAAACTTCGCGGAAGCATCTGTACGAAGTCCCAGCTTCTTGGCAGAAATCCGAATATTAGTGCCGTCAAAGCATGCTGCTTCAAACAGCATTGTCTTTACATTATCCGTAATCTTAGAATTCTCACCGCCCATAATTCCGGCAATACCAACCGCCTTATCCGCGTCACAGATCATAAGCACAGAAGAATCCATCTCTCTGATTTGCCCATCCAGAGTCTGGAATTTCTCGCCGTCTTCTGCCCTGCGCACAACAATTTTTCTTCCGGAAATCTGATCCAGGTCATAAGCATGCATCGGCTGAGAATATTCTTCCATCACATAATTTGTAATGTCTACAATATTGTTAATCGGACGAATTCCGTTTGCCGCCAGTCTTCTCTGCATCCAAAGCGGCGACGGTTCAATTTTTATATTTTTTACTACTCTTCCAACATAACGTCTGCAAAGCTTTGTATCTTTAATTTCTACAGATATATAGTCCGAGGCTTTTTCTTCATTTCCTGTTTCCTTCACTGCAGGCGGGCAGAACGGCTTGCCAAACGTAGCAGCTGCCTCTCTTGCAATCCCGATAACTCCAAAGCAGTCTACACGGTTTGATGTGACTTCGTACTCAAATACCACATCATGCAGCCCAAGGACTTCTGCCGCGTTGGAACCAAGTTTGATTCCGTCATAGGCAGGATTGTCACTGAAAATATAAATTCCGTTCTCTGGTGCATCCGGGTACATTTCCTTACTGGAACCAAGTTCTTCTACCGAACAAAGCATACCATTGGATTCCACGCCACGAAGCTTGCCCTTTTTTATTTTTTCTCCGCCAGGAACTCTTTTACCGTCATGTCCGCAGGCAACACGCCCGCCGTCTAATACAACCGGAACGACATCTCCTTCTTTCACGTTTGGCGCACCCGTTACTATCTGAAGCACCGTGCCTTCCTCATCTACCTGCACTTGGCAGACTACCAGCTTATCCGCATCCGGATGCCGCTCTATTTTTATGATTTTTCCGACTACGATTTTCTCTAAATCTGCATCAAGCACTTCATAGCCTTCTACTTTTGTGCCGGACAGCGTCATCGCATCGGTATATTCCTGCGGCGTCACATTAAGTTCCGGCACATATGCCTTAATCCATGACATGGATGTATTCATAACTTCCTCCATTCCAAGAACACTCTTGTTCTATGCTCCATTCTGTGCCCTATGCGGCACTTTTTATTGCTGTGCTGATTAAATCATCGCTTTCCTAAAACTGCTTTAAGAAACGTATATCGTTTTCATAAAGCAGACGCATATCATCAATCTCATATTTTAAAAGCGTAATACGTTCCAAACCGACACCAAATGCAAAACCGGTGTATTTCTCCGGATCAATTCCGCTCATTTCCAATACTCTTGGATGTACCATGCCGCAGCCCAGAATTTCAATCCAGCCAGAACCCTTACAGAAACGGCAGCCTTTTCCTTTACATTTAAAGCAGCTTACATCCACCTCAGCGGACGGCTCTGTAAATGGGAAATGATGTGGCCGGAACTTTACCTTTGTGTCTTCACCAAACAGCTGCTTGGCAAATTCCGCAAGAGTCCCCTTTAAATCCGCAAACGTAATGTTCTTATCAATCACAAGTCCTTCAATCTGATGGAAACATGGAGAATGTGTAGCATCCACCTCATCAGAACGATATACACGTCCCGGAGCAATCATGCGGATTGGAAGCTTTCCTTTTTCCATTTCATGCACCTGAGTGGAAGATGTCTGTGTACGAAGAAGGATGTCGCCTGTAATATAAAACGTATCCTGCTCGTCTTTTGCCGGATGGTTTGCCGGAATATTCAATGCTTCAAAATTATAGTAGTCATACTCTACTTCCGGGCCTTCTACTACCTCATAGCCCATGCCGGAAAAAATACGCTCCACCTCTTCGAGCACAATTGTATTCGGGTGACGGTGCCCCATCGGTGAACGCTTTGCAGGAAGTGTAACATCAATTGTCTCTGCTGACAGCTTTGCCTCACGCATCGCTTTTTCAAAAGCCTCTTTCTTTTCTGAAAGAATCTCTTCAATCGCAGTACGAGTGTCATTGATCAGCTGTCCAAGTTTCGGACGCTCCTCTGGCGCTGCCTCTTTTAATGACTTCATCAGATTGGTCAAATCACCTTTTTTCCCAAGGAACGCAACCTTAATTTCATTCAGCTTTTCCAGCCGGTCCGAGGCCTCAATCTGCCGCAGTGCCTCCTCTTTGATTTCCTGTAATTTTTCTTTCACAGTATCCCTCCATTCCATAAAAAATTGTCCTAGAGCACTGCAAAACAGCGCTTATGACAATACGTCCAATGGCACGTACTCCTATAAAGATTAGGGTGTCAAAAGGGGGCTTTTGACACCCTAATTCTATAAAGTAAAAAAGGTCCCTTGCAATGCCAATGCATTGCAAGGGACGATAAATTACCGCGGTACCACCCTGGTTCCCGGACAGAAACATCCGGCTCATTATCCTGCGTAACGTGCAGACACGTCATGCCTTACTGAACATTCGGGCACGAGGCTCCAGCGGGAAGGTGAGACAGAACCTGAACCGAAAAGCACTTACAGCCGGTGATGCTTTCTCTCTGGCGGAAGAAACTGTCCTAATAACGCTTTCATAGCCTTTTTGCTTTACAGAAATTTATATCCAACATTCTAGCCAACTTCTCTTTTCTTGTCAAGCACTTTTATTTTTATTCTTTCTTTACATAGCCATCCAGAAAAGCATCCAGATTACAAGGCTTCCCAAAATAATAGCCCTGAATATAATCCGGCCTCATCTGGCAGATTCTGCTGAGTTCCTGCTGCGTTTCAATACCTTCAATACAGAATTTCAGGTCAATGCTGTGCGTCATGTCAACCATATGCCGAAGCAGGCTGTATTCATAATCATTGCTCAGGGCCTTCAGCGTAAACGAACGGTCTGCCTTAATAATGCTTGGATTCAGGCTGTACAGGTAATGGAAATTGGAGTAACCCGTTCCAAAGTCATCAAGCGCAAGCGGGATTTCGTATTTCCTCAATCCTTCGCAAAAACGGATAAAGTTCTCATCCTGCTCCAAAAAGCCGCTCTCTGTCAGCTCAATCATTATGCTGTCAGACGGCAGCCCATATTCCTTCAGTGCAAACACAATTTCTTTTAAAACATCGCTCTTTAACACCTGAATATAGGACAGGTTTACATTGACACGGAAATCCGGCACTGTTTCCCTGATTTTTTTACAAGCTTTCAGTGCCTGACGCAAAATCCACTTTCCAACCGGAATAATCAGACCGCTTTCCTCCAAAAGCGGCACAAACTCTGCTGGTGGAATCCGCCCAAATTCCTCTGAAGAAAAACGCAGCAGCGTTTCCGCACTGAGCATCCGGTTTTCGTTCAGGTTCATGATTGGCTGAAAATTTGCTTCAAACCCCTTAAAATCTTCATTGATTGCATGGCGCATTGTGCGGATAATGTTTCTTCTGCGGACAAACGCATTATAATCTTCCCAGTCATATACATAAGACTTATTTTTTCCGCTTTCCTTTGCTTTGTTAAGCGAAAATTCCGACAGCTTCATAATATCCAGATAGCCTTGATCTGCTATATTATCAAACATCAGGACCCCGGCCGAAACAGTATAGAAAACCTCATAGCCGTTTTCTTCAATAAATAAATTCACCTTCCAGCGGATTTTATTGTAAAGCCGACAGGCATCTCTTGCGGTTTTGTCGGAAAAATCAACTACCGCAAATTCATCCGCTACAATGCGGTATACTTTCTGCTCCTCAGAAGTTGCCTCACGAATGCATTCCGCTGTCTTTTTCAGAATCATGTCGCCATAATCCATGCCTTTATTTTCGTTGATTTCTTTAAAATGGTCAATACCAATACGAAGCATAAAGCCATGCAGACGCTTCCCTTTTTTTTGCTTTATATCGTTTTGGAGGCTGGATTCCCGCAGCAGCCCGCTGACGTTGTCCGCCTTTTGCTTCTTGCCGATTTCGTTGATACAGCCAATCAAAAATTCCGGCCTTCCGTCTGCATCCATCATCACGCGCCCACGGCAGTTAATCCAAACAGGCTCATGTTCCTTGCCAAGCCAACGGTATTGCAGATTGTGGAAATCCTTCTCCCCATTCAAAACCTTGTCTATGTCTTCCATCAGCAGTTCTAAATCATCCGGGTATACAAACGCCGCAAGATGCTCCGCCACCTGATGAAATTCCGTCTCTGTCAAATCAAAACGTTCCGTTGCCCTTGAGGAGATGCAGTAATAATCGTTTTGGAGATCATAAATATAAAGACAATCATCCATACATGGCTTCAATATTTTAGTAAAATTTTTAAACTGGTCAATGGAAATTCTCTGAAGCAATTCCGGTTTCATTCCTTTATACTCCTTATTTCTCCAATGTTCTTCTCTATACATAACTTCTCTCTTTCCTACATGGTTAATATAATACTTTTCCCTGAAAAAAGCAACGTTTTTCTTCTTATGCTCCATATTTAGACATACTTCCACTGCCACAGCTGACATGCCGCTCTTGATTTTACAGTATCGGAATGCTATAATCTAAGAAATTACAGCAACCGAGGAGTGCCGCTTTTATGATATTATCCTGCTACCGTATGATAAATGCCTTTTCAGCAAAATTACGAGATGATTCCATCTCTGCATTTGCTGCCCAGGCTGCATTTTTCATCATACTGTCCTTTTTTCCGTTTGTCATGTTTTTGCTGACACTGCTCCACTACCTGCCTTTTTCTTCAGACCAGCTCTACACTTTGTCAATGGATCTGTTTCCGGACGCCATTGATTCGTTTATCAGAGCAATTATTTCTGAGCTTTCTGAAAAATCCTCTGGTACTTTGCTTTCTTTTACTGTGATTGCAGCTCTCTGGTCTGCCTCTCGCGGACTGCTTGCTCTTTCCCGTGGGTTAAACGTGGTATACCGGCACAGGGAAACAAGAAATTATCTTCATCTTCGTGCAGTTTCCGTCCTCTATACACTCTGTTTTGCACTGCTTCTGATTGTAAGCCTGATTCTGCTTGTTTTTGGGAACCAGCTTTATCATCTGATTCTTGCAAAACTTCCGTTTTTAAGCGATCTTACGCTGTTGCTTATGAATGCTCGTTCTTTAATTACGATGTCCGTGCTGACTTTGTTTTTCCTGCTGCTCTATTTATTTGTTCCAAACAGAAAATCACGTATCCTTTCTGAACTGCCAGGAGCCATCCTGTCAGCAGGGGGATGGCTTGGTTTCTCTTACCTGTTTTCTTATTATATCGACCATATGGGCAACTATTCTTATACTTACGGAAGCCTTACTGCCATTGTCCTTTGCATGCTTTGGCTCTATTCCTGTATGTACATCCTGTTTATCGGTGCCGAAGTCAACACCGTGCTGTCTCACCCAAAGGTGCGCAATGCAACGAGGCATCTGTTCTCCCGCAAAAAGAAACCGGAAGAAGAGCCGGAAAACCAAGGCTGACATATTATTGGTACAGGTATGTCAGCTCTGTCCCCGGATAAAAATGCCCAAGGATTTTCTCAAATGTATTCCCCTGCGCTGCCATTGCCTTTGCACCATACTGGCTCATGCCTACACCATGCCCATAGCCTCCGCCTTCAATCAGAAAACCATCTTCCTGTTTTGAAATCCGGATATAGGCACTTGGCAGCAACGGCATATTCGATGACGTACTTCCGTCTGCAAGTGTAATTGTTGTCAGAGATGCAAGAACCGTTCGTATATTGTATTCCTTTTGTATCAGATAAGTCTTATTGCTTCCAACCAAAAGCAGTTTTGTTACAATTCCGCTGTTTCCACGTTCCAATATTACAATATCCTCTAATTTCCCAAGCGGTTCTATCGCCTCACTGACATAATGTTCTGTCCCATCCTTCTCTGTCTTTTTGGTCAGCACCATATCCGGAACCGCAGTATACCGCTCTTTTAGCCTCTCATATAAAATCTCTTCCATCCCTGCTTCCATTATCGTTTTCCAGCGAAACCAGACCGCCTGTGCATCATACCAGTTCCTGTCGCTATAGAAAAAGCTTTCAAACTCCTTCTCTGTCTTAAGTTCCAGCCTGCCTCCTTCTGTTGTCTGGCAGCTTCCGCTCAGATAGCCGGTTCCGCTTTCCGTCCCCCAGACATCCGCACTGTCCGAGGTATGCCCATAGGAGCAGGAAAAATAATATGCAGTAATGCACTTTCCTTCATAAGTCATGATTTTTCCAAATGTATCTTTTACTGCAAAAATGGCATCCTCATTTTCCCCATAATTCATGTAGACTTGCGATACCATGCTGTCATCCACATGCGCCCCATACTGACGAAAGCGGTTTGCCATCAGCTGATTGCAGGCATAGCTCCTCGCACAGACTGCCTGCGCTTTTAATGCTTCCATCCCAAAAGAAGACGGCATTTCGCTCGGCAGCACTCCATACAGATATTCCTCCATAGAAAGTTCATTAATTAGAACCAGGCCTCCGTCAAACAGTGCAACCTCCATCGTCCCACGATATGACGGAGTTCCTACTGCCCTTTTTACATTTAACAGCTTCAGCCTTCCGCTTTCCTTTTCCGTTCCAATGTAAAGCCTGCCTGCCGCTGCCCCTACTTCCTCTTTTGTTATAACAACCGTCTCTCCTGCTTCGTGCCATGTCATGGAGCCGCTGCTGTCACTTACATAAAAGCGACATTCTGAACTCACCTGAAGCGATTCATGGAAGTATCCTCCATATGAAGAATTCTGTATCAGTACCCGGATATTCGTAATCTGTACAGGCTCTGTAATCAGCGCAGCACTTATTTTATTTCCGCTGACCGCAAAACTTGCAGAAGTATAGCCGACCAGAATAGACGCTGTCTGTTCTTCTTCCAGTTCTTCATATATTTTATAAATTTTGAAATCCTCCTCAAAAGGAAGCATTCCATAACCTTCCAGTTCCACACCGTTTTTATCCGTCCGAAGTACTTTCGCCGTAATCACGTTATTTTTCACTGCAAGCCCTGCCACATACTCCCCAGAGACTGTTACATCTGCAACAAGCCCAGAAAGCTTCATGGCAAGCGGGCGTTCCAGCAAAAGCAATGCTGTGATTCCTTTATAAAATACAGTAAGTTTATTGTCTTCTGCTTCTATCAGCCATGCGTTGCTAAGCGTTACCTTGCCATTTGCATAGCCCAATACTTCCGTAACAAGATTCCCCTCTAAAATAACCGAATAAGAATATCCTTTCTTTAATTTTTCAAATTTCTGTTTTGCATACAAAACACCTTCGCTTGTTTCCATGCTGCTATAGTCCGGCTGCTCTCCCTTTTCTCCAAACCAAAATACATCATAGCATCCGATATTCTCTGGTATCAAAGAGTGTTCCGCCAAAAGGACATAGTACTCGCTTAGAGTTTCTTCATCCACATAATCCTCTTCTTTGCTCCATACAGACAGCTTTTGCTCCAGCGAAAACAGTGCCTCCCCTTTGATCAGTTTTTGCTCTGCAAACAGCTCTGCAAGCTTCATAAAGTCATCATAAGAAAGCCTTTGCTCTTCTCTCTCCTGCATTCTCTGTTCTAAAGACTGCATTTCTGATGCAGGAAGCTGCTTTAAGAAAGCGGTAAGCCGCTCTTTTCCGTCCTTCCAGAAAACTCCTTCTCCCTGCTCTTCTTCTCTTTTGCCACGTAAAATCAACAGCAGCGCCAATCCAAGCAGCAGGACAATACTGATAATAAACTTATATTTATTCCTAATCCGGTACATCTTCTGGCTTTCCCTCCTCTATCCTATGCCAAAGGGAACTTCCTCCGGCATAGCTGCCGCTACTTAATAAAAGACGCCTTATCAAATAACGGTATTCTACTATATGAGACAAGCCAGAAATTTATTCTTGTTTCTGCAGAAAGATTCGGATGTAAAAACACAAAGGAAGCGTTGACTAAATCAGCGCTTCCTTCGCATAATATTATAAAATTCACAGAACAGATATTTAACACCCTGTCATAATCCGTATGATTTCTTTGTCTGTTTCCTTCATTCCGATTTTTCCAAGCCGGCTGATATTTTGCAGCGTATTTTCCACACCCTTTGAAACAAGGCCGTCCCCACCGTGGAACTGCTCGCCTGCAAGATACATCTCATACCCGAAAATTCCTGCATCCACGGCGGAAGCAATCTTTGCTGCGCAGGATGCCTTTGCGCCGTCACAGACAATGCCGGAAACAATCGCAAGCGAATTGACCAACGTGTGCGCAATTGCCCTGTAGTCGCCGCCTTGCAGATATGCAATCCCGCATCCTGCCCCGCAGCCTGCACTGATAGCGCCGCAATATGCCGACAGCCTGCCGATTCCGGACTTCTGATGAATCGTAATCAGGTTGGAAAGTGTCAGTGCACGATACAGTTCTTCCTTTGTTTTCCCCAATTCCTGTGCATAGATAATAACGGGAACCGAAGCTGTCATTCCCTGATTTCCGCTTCCGGAATTGATGACTACCGGAAGTTCGCAGCCGCTCATACGTGCATCGGAACCGGCGGCAGCAAATGCCCTTGCCCTTGTGCGGATATCATCCCTCTGCTTTAAAAGAACACTCCCGACATTTGCTCCCCAAGAATGTTCTATTCCTTCCTTGGCAATTTTCATATTATAAGAAATCTGGCGTTCCAAAAGCTCTGCAACGTCTTCCGTCTCCAGAATGCCGGCAAACTCTACAATGCCCTCAATTGTCAGAAGGGTCCGGTCCGTAGGATTGTTCTCCTCTTCTCCTTGCGTCTCTCCTGCCGCATAAAGAATTTCCCCATCCTTTTTTATCAAAACAATATTTGTGTGGAATCCGCTGATTCTGACAGAAGCACTGTGTTCCCCTCTAAAAAGCGTCATATGGATATCCAATGCATGTTCACATTCTGATGGCTTTATTATAATCGGGCAGTCCGCCAGAAACACAGGGATTTCTGCTTTCTGTGCATCTGTCATCTCCGCAAGGACTTCCAGCACTTTCTCTGCGCGTCCCCCAACGATTCCTGCCCCTACGGCTGCTTCTATTCCTTTTAGTCCATTGGTATTCGGGACAACAACACTTTTTACATTTTTAATGATATTTCCGCTGACCAAAAGCTCAATCCTGTCAGGAAATGCCCCAAGCACATCTCTTGCTTTGGCCGCGCAATAGGCAATCGCAATCGGCTCTGTACAGCCCATTGCAGGCACCAGTTCTTCTTCCAAAATGCGAATATAAGTCCGATAGACAATATCTCCTCGTACCATCCTTTGTCCTCTTTTCCCGCTTTGGTTCTTATGCCGTCAGCTACCGGATGGCAGACACATAGCAAGCGCACCTGCCACTTTATTGATTGGCATCGTCTGAATCCAGATTCTTCCCGGCCCTGAAATAACCGTATTAAACAGCCCCTCACCGCCAAACAGCTTATTCTTTAAGCCCGGCACCTGCTTAATCTCCATAGAACAGGTGGCTTCCATTGCCGCCAGATAGCCGGTGTCAATTACCATACTCTGACCAGAGGCAAGTTCGTACTCCAACACGGCACCATCAATTTCAACAAACGCAGTTCCATGTCCGGACAGCCTCTGCATAATAAAACCTTCGCCTCCAAAAAATCCGGTACCCAGCTTTTTTTGGATATGTACGCTTAATTCCACACTCATTTCCGATGCCAAAAATCCGGATTTCTGCACAATGATTTCTTTACCGGATGAGATTTCAAACGGAATAATCGACCCTGGAAAGCTTGATGCAAACGCAATCGTTCCTTCACCGTTCTGTGCCGTATAAATATTACGGAACATGGAATCTCCGGAAAACATCCTTCCAAATGCCTTTCCGATGCCACCTGCTTCCGTCTCCATCTGCATGTTTGGTGTCATAAAGCTCATAGAGCCACTTTCCGTAATCATCTTCTCTCCCTGCTCCAAATTGCAAATTACTACCGGAAGCGGCGTCCCTTTAATTTCATATCTCATTTTTCTCTCCTACTCTAAGTTCTGCAGCAGCTCTTCCAATGTCAGAGCTGCTGCTGTTTTGAACATTTCTTATTTTGCCACCAGATACCCTTGTGCCTTTAAAAGTTCTGCAATCAGTACTGCGCCTCCTGCAGCTCCGCGTTTTGTGTTATGGGACATGCCAACAAACTTATAATCATATACCGTGTCTTCTCTCAGACGTCCTGCAAAGACACCCATTCCCTTTTCTTTGTCGCGGTCCAGTTTTACCTGCGGGCGGTTTTCTTCTTCAAAATAAGTAATAAACTGCTCTGGCGCGCTTGGCAGCTTCAACGTTTGAGGAAGTCCCTCAAATTCCTTCCATGCCTTTAAAATCTGTTCCTTTGTTGGTTTCTTCCGGAAGGACACAAACACTGCCGCCGTATGTCCGTCCGAAACCGGAACGCGGATACACTGTGTTGTAATTACAGGCGCTTCTGCTTTTTTGATTATGCCATCTTCTACGCTGCCCCAGATGCGCAGTGGCTCCTGCTCACTCTTTTCTTCTTCTCCGCCAATGTATGGAATAATATTGTCTTCCATTTCCGGCCACTCTTTAAATGTCTTTCCTGCACCGGAAATTGCCTGATAGGTTGTTGCTACGACAACCGTTGGCTCATACTCACGAAGCGCATGCAGCATTGGTGTATAGCTCTGAATGGAACAATTTGGCTTTACAACAATAAATCCTTTCTGTGTGCCAAGGCGCTTTTTCTGATATGCAATCACTTCAAGGTGTTCCGGGTTCAGTTCCGGCACTACCATCGGAACATCCGGCGTCCAACGGTGCGCACTGTTATTTGATACCACAGGAACCTCAGCCCTTGCATAGGCTTCTTCAATTGCCTTGATTTCCTCTTTCGTCATATCAACTGCACTGAATACAAAATCGACTTCTGCTGCAACCTGCCCTACCTCATTTACATTGTATACAATCAGGTTCTTTACGGCCTCCGGCATTGGTGTTGTCATCTTCCAGCGGCCGCCCACTGCCTCCTCGTATGTTTTTCCTGCACTTCTTGGGCTTGCTGCTACAGTTGTCACTTCAAACCACGGATGGTTTTCCAACAGAGAAATAAATCTCTGCCCTACCATTCCGGTTGCACCTAAAATTCCTACTCTTAGTTTACTGCTCATTTTCTCTCCCTTTCTGCATGGCTTTTGTGCTTGTCAGGCCTGCCAGACGCCATGCGGACACCGACCTGTGTTTCTCACGCGCACATTTGTTTTTATACTACACTCTCTTTATTAAAAAATCAACCTTTTTTCTAAGTAATTGTATAACAATTCTTCTAATTCTTTCCTTGTAGTTACTTCATTCACCGCTCCTCGAAGCTTCGTGGCGCCGGGATACCCCGCTACATACCATGCAGTATGTTTGCGCATTTCGCGAATCGCCGTAAACTCGCCTTTATAAGCAATCTCCAAATCGGCATGCCGCAATATCATCGCTACAACTTCAGAAAGCGGCGGTTTTTCAGGCATCCTGTTTCCGGAAAGATACGCTTTCATCTGCGCAAACAGCCAAGGATTCCCTCTTGCCCCGCGTGCAGCCATCACACCGTCACATCCTGTTTCCTCTATCATACGTGCCGCATCCTCTGGCGTGAACACATCTCCGTTCCCAATGACAGGAATACTCACCACCTCTTTCACCTGTCTGATAATATCCCAGTCCGCTTTCCCGCTATAATACTGCACCCTTGTCCTTCCATGTACTGCAACCGCAGCTGCACCCGCATCCTCTGCAATTTTAGCTACAAGCGGCGCATTTGCATCCTGCTCGCCAAATCCTTTCCGTATCTTGACAGTGACCGGCTTATGAATTGCTTTTGATATTGCAGAAACAATCTCCCCGATACGCTCCGGCTGCTTCATAAGTGCCGAACCTTCTCCATTATTTACGACTTTTGGCACAGGGCAGCCCATGTTGATATCAAGAATATCAAAGTTCCGATGTTCAATCCGCTTGGCTGCCTCGCTCATAATCTGAGGATCCTCTCCAAACAGCTGCAATGCCACCGGACGCTCTGCTGTCTCTACGGTAAGCAGTTCTTCTGTATTTTTATTGTTATATAAAATCCCTTTGGCGCTGACCATTTCCGTATAAATCAGGTCGGCTCCATATTCTTTGCAGAGCATACGAAACGGCAAATCCGTCACTCCTGCCATTGGCCCAAGCACTATCCTGCCAGGAATTTTTATGTTGCCAATCCAGAAGCCTTCTTCCATTATTTCATTTCCTGTTTTTCCATTTTCCATGCTTTTCTACATTTTCTTTCCGGTTGTCTTCTCATAAATCATACAGAGCCCTTTCATGGTCAGCATCGGGTCATACACCTGAATGCAGTCTGTAGAATCTGCAATCAGTTTGCCAAGACCTCCGGTTGCCACTACTTTGACATCTGTAAGCTTTGCCTCTTCTATGATTTTCTTCACGATATATTCCGTCTGTCCGATGCAGCCATATACAAGCCCCGCCTGCATGCTCGTCACTGTTTCTTTTGCCAAAATCGAAGCAGGTTTTTCAATTTGGATTTCCGGCAGCTTTGCCGTGTCATTCCAGAGTGCATTTGCCGAAATCCGAAGCCCTGGGCTTGTGATTCCTGCCGTGAATGCACCATCCTTCGTAATCAGGTCATATGTTGTCGCCGTTCCAAAATCAATGACAATCACAGGCCCTCCATGCAAGTGATATGCTGCGACCGCATCCACAATACGGTCCGCCCCTATTTCCTTCGGATTGATGGCATCGATCCGTATTCCCGTTTTCGTCCCTTCCCCAACAATCATCGGGCGGATTCCAAGATACTTGATAATTCCGCTTGTCAGTGAATACATAATACCCGGCACAACCGATGCAACAATTACCGCCTCTATTTTTTTCAATGCGATTTCCCTGTTTTTTAAAATATCACAAATCAGAATCCCAAATTCATCCGAAGTACGCGGCAGTTTTGTCGTCATCCGAAAGCTTGTCACAAATTCTTCGCCATTTAATACCGCACATGTAATATTGGTATTTCCTACATCTACTGCAAGCAGCATTCTTCTTCCTCCTACGTTTCAGCAAGCAATTCCGAAGCATCCTCATTTAAGAAAAACACTTTATAATAAAGTTCCAGTGCTTCTAGCAGTTCCTTTTTCTCTTCCTGCAGCTGCTTGATTTTTAACACACTGCCAATCTCGTCAAACAGTAAATCTCCCTCATCTGCTTCTACATGGACCAACAGCGTTCCATCCTCTTCATAAGAAAGCGTCAGTACACCTCCAACGTCCTCTGTATAGAGTACACACATAATCTTCAATTCATCCTTAATTGCCTGCGGAAGCGCCTCAAAGTCCTCGCTTAAATAGAATTTTTTCTCATAGGCATTGCTCCCACAGAGTACAATATCGCCTTGATACATCAAAAGACCACCTTTCTGCATATCATTTTTCAAGCGCTCCAGAACTCTTCCATTACCTTATGAAACTCCTGCGGCACATCCAGATTGACGCAATGCCCTGCGTGCTCAAAAATTTTTACCACACAGTCCGGCTCCCTGTTTTTCCACTGCCTGACTGCCTCCAGCTCCATCGGCATATCGTGGCTGCCACAGCCGATAAGAAGGGGATAAGCCCTCTGACCGGTCTGGTGCGCATTGACCAGACTGTTTAAGGATGCTAAATACCGAAACGATTTTTTAGGAAACCGGACATTCATTTCATAAAACAAATCCTGTGCCTTTGGCGTATACGCCGATATTTTCTTATTTGCCTTTGCAAACCACTTAACGGAACATATTGCCTTTAACATCATAAGCATCTGCGCTGCTCCGTTTTCCTTCTGCATTGCCTTATCAAAATTGTTGATGTCATAGCCTCCGAAGCAGGCAAGTGATTTTACATTTTCCGGATAATGATTGGCAAAATCCTGTGCCAGAACCGCACCCAAAGAAATACCAACAATATGTATTGTTTCAATATTTTCAGCTTTTATAATATCATGGATCCATGCTGACATTCTATCTATACTGTCACCCTTTTTCGTATTTACAGACTGTCCATGCCCGATAATATCAACCGCCAGCACATTGTACCTATTCTTAAAGCACTCCGTCTGTTCTTCAAACATCTCATGGCTGACAAAAGCGGCATGCAGGAACAGCACCCATTCCTTCTGCTCCCTCCCACTGATGTAATATACAATCGGTGAATCTTTTAGCTGCAGCCGTTCCATTCTGCTTCCTCCTTTTTTCCAATCACCGCAGCACCGATATTCCGGCGGCGGCAATCCGATTCCAATGCTATTCTTATAATGCAACACATCCGGCAATAAGTCAACAGATTCGTACAAATCTGCATATCCTGCCTGTCCTCATTCATATATTTTGGTAATTATGAAAAGACCGGAGAAGCTCTTTTTATGAACGAAGAAAAACAAGAGAAAATCGGCCGTTTTGTCAAAATCGGACTGTTTGTGATGTCCGCCATCTTACTTGTTGCCATTGCCGTAGAATATTTTTCAGGCGGTGCACTCAGCGCCAAACTCAGCGATTCCTCTTTAGTGGAAAGCGTGATGTCTGACTCCTCCTTTTTCCGGGATGCCAAAAAGCTGCCGATTTACTGTGTAAAAACAGAAGAGCCAAAGGTAGCGCTGACATTTGACGGTGCATGGGGAAACGAAGACACTTCCACACTGCTTGAAATTTTAGAACGCCAGAACGTCAAAGCTACGTTCTTTTTTACCGGGGGATGGATGGAAAAATTTCCGGAGGACGTAAAAACAATTCTCTCCAAAGGGCATGAAATTGGAAACCACAGCGAAAACCACAAACAGATGTCCACACTGACAAAAGAACAGTGCAAAGAGGAACTTCAGAAAGCACACGATAAAATCAAAAACCTGACAGGCATTGACATGACCCTTTTCCGCCCGCCGTTTGGCGACTATGACGACACGGTAATCGAAGCCGCCAACGAACTAGGCTATCATGTTATCCAGTGGGATGTGGATTCCCTCGACTGGAAAGACTATGGCAAGGAATCTATTATACATACGGTCGTTGACCACAAACACCTTGGCAACGGCTCCATTATCCTGATGCATAACGGCGCCAAGTATACAAAAGAAGCCCTAGAAGCGCTGATTATGGGCGTACGCGCAAAAGGCTATGAATTTGTAAAAGTATCTGAACTGATTTACAAAGAAAACTATAAATTAGACCACGAAGGCAGGCAGTATGTAGACGGCCCTGTCCCTACACCGACACCTGCAGTGCCGTCTGATAATGTAGGTGTAAGATAAAGATGTTTACATATATTGAAAAACAGACGAAGCCCTTCATTCAATCCGCTATAAAAGTCAGGATGTCAAAAAAGTTTTTTTGACACCCTGACGTCATTTGGCAAGGGTATACTGAAAAACTCCTCTCTTTCCTGCTGAACTGACGGCTTTCAACCTCTTACATATTCCAGTACTGTTTCCCAATATACTCTGCTATCAGCAAATCTTCCTCTGTATTGATATCCACTGCTTCAAACTTACTGACATAATAAATATATGGATTCCTGCCGATTCTGCATTGGTATTTTCCAAGAGAATCTTTACTGATTCCATACATGCCGGTAGTTTCTTCTACAACCGGCACCATATCCTGACTGCGTGGCAAAATCCCCGGTCTGTAATTAATCGGCATGTGATTCAGCCAATAAAAGCTGTTGTTCTGCAATGCAGTAAAGCAGGAATCGTATTCTTCGCTGGAAACCAATGCTTCAAAACAGTTTCTGATAGATTCCGGCTGTAAATACGGTGCAGTTGCAAATAGCTGAAAATAATAATCATATTGCGGATATTGCTTTCCATGATAAACAAGAAGGTCATTTCCATTTGCTGTATTTTGAGCCAGAGTATCTAGGCGGTCAATAACAGACAGTCCTCGTTCCAAAGCATAATCCTTGATTTCCTCACTGTTTGTATCAATATAAATATCATCAAAGCAGGCGGCTTCTATTGCATGCGCCACTATGTACTCATATAGCTTTTTTCCATTCAGTATTCTGAAGTTCTTTCCCGGAACACGTTCCGAATTTGCTTTAATTGGTATAAAGCATGCTGCTCTCATTATCTTCCCTCCTCGGCTGTTTGCCGTCTCCGGGAAACAAAAATCCCCACAGACGGATATTTTCATCCATTCGTGAGGATTTCTTTTGCTGCTGATTACATCGTTCCTTTGGAAAAAGGCTCAATATGAGATACGCTCTCATCCATGTCAAGCCATGCCCTGGCGGTCGCCAAATCAAGCCCATCATCAATATCCATAGCAGTACGCTTGTCTACAATGAACTTGTATGGATTCCTTCCGTGGAAATAAGACCACTCTATCATTTTTTCACGCGGAGCAAGTAAAATTCCATCGGTTACAATATAAAGGTCAGGCAGCTGCTGTGAAGGCACGTGTTTCAGTCCAAGTTCATAATTAAGCGGTCCTTCTTCATTCCAAAGATAACGCTTGATTCTTTCAAACGAAACCAAAGAGTCATACCCTGCTTCAAGTGCTTCCCAATACTTTGCAATTGCCTGCTCATAGGTAGACGGAAACACAAGCGGCGAAGTACAGGTCGCCCAAAGAATATGCTCTCCTTGTACATTTTCTGCTACATGGCGTACTACTTCTCCAAACGTTTTGGTAGATTCGTCACAAAACTCAGGTGCACGTTTATGTATCAGCGCCCCTGCCTGTTCTGCCATTGCGAGCATCATGTCAGAATCAGAAGTAACAACAATGCGTTCTACCTCTGATACCTTTTTCAGCTGTTCAATTTTATTCAGCAAAAGATTTGTCCCTGCGAATGGGGCTACATTTTTATTTTTCAGGCGCCTGCTTCCGGCCCTAACCGGAATAACAGCCGTTACCCCCCCCCATCGAACATTTGTTTCCTTCTTTTCCATTTTCCTTTCCTCCTCTCAGTATTGATCACTATGATTTACGACTGCTGTTCTTCCAGCCAGCCAATAAAGCTCTTCGCTATTGCCTGCTTATCCTCTGACAGACGCTGGATATCGGAAGTCAGTGCGGCAGCCAGTTCTGACCTGCCTGTCAAGTCTGCCCCAAGCAAAAATTCATTTGGCGTACTATGTAACACATCTGCAATCTGCATCAGGACATCAATGGAAGGAACAGAACGTCCATGTTCAATATTGGATAAATACTTGCGGCTTAAATTTGCCCTGTCCTCTACCTCTGCCTGAGTCATGCGGAGTTTTTTCCGCCTTTCTGCAATCCGCCTTCCGATTTCTTTGTATTCCATATAGTACATAACATCTCCCTCTTCCATCAAAGTTTCTCCATCGCAATCCGGCTCTGCATTTTTATCCTCTCCCATCCTTCTGCAATAGAAATCCTCACAACGGTCTGAGTAAACGGAAGAAATTTTATACTTCTTGCATAAGCTAAACGTTTTCTCAGCATATCGCTTTTACACCATATATGTATATATTCACTAAGCTTTGTGCCATAGGCAAAATCATACTCAATATGATAGCTCAGCATATATGGAAACATTTCCTCATCTATACATTTACAAAACTCCATATTGCCTTTTGAATCAAGAAATACAACTATTGATTCTGCATCGCATCGCCGCATAAACCTGTTTAATTCTTTTTTGCAGTCATTCTTCTGTTTTCCCCAGATCAGTTCGTCAATCAGCAGCACTTCTTTTTCATTTGTCCCAAAGTTCCCCCATAGTACATTCACATCTTTCTGATAATATTTTTCAATAACTATTTTGGAAATTTGAGTATACATACCATATATTGAAAAAACATGCTTTTCTAATCCCACTTCCCTGATAAGCTTTAATGCCATAACTTCCCTGCTTATTCCCCTTTTCATTTCAGCCACATCATAACTGAGATAGCAAGTCCTAAAAGCCCTTTCACTAAATGAATAAAATGACGTCGTAGCTACAGCGATTAGATTTATTACTTTATCTCCAATCACATATGGCAATAATTCCGAGGGAAGCTGTCTGTCAATCCACTCTACATTAGGGTATTCCTTGTAGTGAGCCATATCCATCGGATGCGTCTTCACAACAAAATTTCCCTCTACCCCAAACCAATCCAAAACAAACTCCAACAGACTGCTTTGCTGGCTGTCAAAGCTTTCACTTCCGGCATAGCAATGCCGGAATAAAACTAAATTATCAACCTCTTGCTGCCTCTTGGTATGCTCTTTGGAGAAAAACGAAATAATACTATCTCTCCTTTCTTCTGATAGTTTTTCTAGCTCTTTTGACACATCATAAAAAACTGCCTTACTGTTATCTAAAATTCCTTTAGACGGATTATAGTAGATATTAGATATTAAGCTATTGCTTCCATCAAAGAGCCCATATTTCCTTGCCAATGCATTTTTATCAACTTTATCTAGATTTTCTCTCCACAAAACCAATCCTAAAGTCTTCGCTGCCCCTACCCCATCTTCAAACAAGAAAAATTTCTTTTTTTTCTCTATCAAATAAATACTAAAGCGCAATGCAGCAAAAGAATAAATACATGACATCATATCCAAATCAATAGAATCCTTCTCAAACAGCTCATCGTAATACTTCACAATATCATTTACAAATTTCCTCTTGTCATCTGTTTCCTTACTTGTGATTTTTCCTGTGGTATAAATAATAATTTTTTTAAATCCAAACTGTTCTAGCTGTTCATAATTTGGATAATTTTTCACATGGCCATTATTTATAAGCAGCACTGCATCTTCTGCTTCATGTACCGTGAATTTATGTATGATGCACTCCAACAATTGATATGTTGTTTTTACAAAATATAAAACCATGCACTATCCTCCTTCTATGTTCTTTTTCTTTGCCCTGCCACCTTCCCGCCAATCTTCTTTAAAAATTCGCGCCTCCTGCTTCCAAGCGGAAACAGCCTGTTGATTTTCCGGTAAACAGCAACAAATACTCCATCCTGATAGATCTGCCCCAATTCCGAATCTGCATTTAAAGGTACGGCAATCCCACTGTTCTGCTGCATGTTTTCCGCAAGAAGGCAGCGTTGGTTCATCTGCCACCACCAATGGTCCGAAAGGCGCTTTCTGCTGATTCCCCCATAATATTCATCCTCCAGATAACAGCACTTCAGCAGATTCAGGTCAAACCACTTCGGATTCATCAAAAAACGCTCATATGGAAGCGATGTCTCCATAATGCGAAAATCGAAGAAAGAAAGCTGTTCCTGAAATATTTTATAAAAATCCCCGACATACTTTTCGCACCCTCTTGCAATTTCATCCAACAGATATTTTTCCTGATATGCCGTTTCTTTCTCCTCAAATACCGGCACAGCCTTCCCTTGCTCCATCCGGTAGCCAATGCAAGAAGGACCATAGTCCGAAAAAATAAACTCATTTACAATACCGGACATCGAAGTGTCAAAATCATAATAGCTCTTGATATGGTATCCGTGAAACCGCGCCTGCTGCGTTGCTCCAAATCCGTTAGAATGCAGATAGAGCACGTCCATCGGAAATCCAAGCGCCCTGCAGACAGAAGCCTGAAGCTTTCCGCTGTAGCCCAAGTCAAACGCAACGTCCGCTTCCCCTATTCTGTCTTTAAAATACCGGCTGCAGCTCTGATAACTTTCTTCTGCCCTTTGTTTGTCATAAGCAATCTCTGCAAGCTGTTCCACAAAAAACTGAAACTCCTCTTCATTGGCAAATTTCCTATCAAATAAAATACCCAGCTTTTTAAACTTTCCAAGCACCTCATCATCCAATGGCACAAGTACGTCCGCATATAACTTATAAATAGATTTTGGTGTCTGGCTGTAAATAGAACAGTTTTCTTTGATACTATATAAATCAAGGCTTGAACGTATTGACGCTGCTATCATTGATTTCCTGCTTGCATAGATATATTCTGATGGTGGTAAACCTGTTTCGTACTTCCTGATAATGTCATATACTTTTTTAGGCAGATAACCATCTCTTGCAATAAAATGAACCTTTTCATAATTACTTCTGCACAGCTCTTTTGCCATCCATCTTCCAATCCCAAGCAAATGCATTCCCACTGTAAAATAGCCGACAAAATAGGCATCCCTGTTATAGTTTGAAGCTGAATTGAACGAGACAAACGGATTGTCAAACAGCTCATTTGCAGCCAACGCATATAAAGAACGTACCATTGGATTTTTCATAATGGCGGAAGTATCAATGATGGAATTGATATTATTAAAAGTAGCACTGATTGCCTCACCAGTATAAGCATCTCCAAGCGTATTAAATAAAATATCCTTTGTTTTTGGCAGAAAAAACGATTTGCAGCCAAGCTTTGGCGGCTGCAGATAATCAGAATTCCAATTGTCTCCAATATGCAGCATGCTTTCTGGCCGAACCTGACATGTCTGCAATGCAATTTTAAATAAATCGCCCGAACACTTTAAATATCGCTCCGTGGAAGACAAAAACAGCTTTTCATGCAATGTATATCCGTTCTTCTGCAAAATAGCATTTACTGTTTCCTCCTCCAAATACATGTCCGAAATCAAAATAATTTTCTTTCCAGCAGCATGTGCCATCTCATATAGTTCTTTTCCTGCTTTTCTTTCCGTGCAGAATTTAATCTCTAACTCTTCCTCCTTTTTCATTAGGCGTCTGCATACATCCTCAGAAAATTGATACCTCTTTCTCATCTGTTCATAAATTTCCTGCAAAGTAACATCCTGACTGCTCGGAGCCCATATTTTTATATTTTTACGGCACAGACGTTCTGCATCAGCCCTTACTTCATGAAACGAAAGATTTCCCGGAACCAGCGACTTGAATTCCTTTTCCATAAAAAAATATAAATCTGTTGGTTCCAAAAACGGCCGCAGTATCAATGTGTCAAAAATATCAAAAGAAACATATTCTATTGCTGCATCTAAAATCGAGAGTTTTAACTGCTCATACTGTCCATTCCATGTTGTGTATGCATCTGTAAAAAAATCATCCTCTTCTTTGGGAGTTTCAAACTCTGTTTTTCCAAAAAACGCAAGAAAATCCTTTCTGACATACTGTGCTTCCTTTGACTTTTCTTCTGTATTCTTTTTTACTGAATAACTCCACCATCTGAAATATCTGTCTTTCAGGTTTTGATATTTCTTTTCATATTTTTCAAATACTTCTTTTTCCTGAAGAAATGCTTTCACAAAGGAAAAAGATTTCTTTAAGTCTTTCACATTTTTCTTTATCTTTTCCAATCCATTGACTGCAATCGTGGAAGAACTTCCATTACGATAATAGAAATATCCATCGTGTCTGGAATATGCCAGCTTTTTTGCATAATAATGAAGCACTACAGAAAATGCTATATCTTCTGTCATAACAAAATGCTGTTTTATCATTCTGAAATGCGGCAGGGCCTGTTCCCATATCCTTCTTGAATACAGCTTGTTCCAGACGGTATGCTTAGAAAAGCACATTCCTTCATTTTCCATCAAAGAATCCAAGACTGCCTCTCCATGCACATCCTCTCTTGACCGCGCAGCAAAATAATAAGTGTTGTAAATATATTTATTGTGTTTCTCATCTTCACAAACGGTGTTTCCCATAACAATGTCTGCTTCAGTCTCTTCTGCTTTTTTCACAAGAAGCCGAAACCAATCCACACTGACTGTATCATCGCTGTCTACAAAAGCGATATACTTTCCCAAAGAGTTTTCCACACCTGTGACTCTTGCACAAAAAAGCCCTCCATTTTTCTCTTTGGCAATACATCTGATACGCTTGTCTTTTTGCATCAGACGATCTATAATATCTGCAGAGCCATCTGTGCTTCCATCATTCACTACGATGACTTCCATATCCTGATATGTCTGCCTGCTAATGCTGTTCAGACAGTTTTCTATATATTTTTCCGTATTATATACCGGTACAATCACCGAAAGCTTCGGATAGATTACATTTTCTTCCACATCTCTGCCCCCCCCCGAATTCCCTTATTTTCCCTTTTTTGTTTTTTCCCGTCCCCATTTCACTTTTCCTCCTGTAGTTCTTCTATTTCTTTCTGTTCTGGTATCCTCTATACCCCTCGCATACTTCTTTTACAGCACCTGCCATCTGTAACTTTCCTTTTTCAATCCAGACTGCATAATTGCAGTTTTTCAAAATAACATCCAATGAATGCGACACAATCAGCACGGTCGCACCGCCATGTATCATCTCTTGGATCCTTTGCTCGCTCTTTTTTCGGAAGAACATGTCACCAACACTCAGCACTTCGTCCAAAATCAGAATCTCCGGCGTATCCCTCATTGTGGCAATCGCAAAACCAAGCCGCGATACCATACCAGAAGAAAAATTCTTCATCCGTTCCCCCATAAATCCTTCCAGTTCGGCAAAAGCCACAATTTCATCATATGTTCTATCCAAGTACTCCTTACTGTAGCCGATAAGCGCACCATTCAGATATACATTTTCTCTTGCTGTCAGTTCCATATCAAAACCGGTACCAAGTGTTAAAAGCTGTACTTTGCTTCGGTCTACCATGACTGTTCCGCTTGTCGGCTGCAATGCCCCTGAGACAATCTTTAGTAACGTACTTTTTCCAGAGCCATTTGTTCCGATAATCCCAATAACATCACCTTCCTTCGCCTGAAAGCTGATGTCATCCAATACGCTTATCGTCTGATAACTGTTCTGCCTCCCAACCATCCGAATCAGGAATTCTTTTAAACTTCCTGACGCCTCTTTTGCAATCCGAAACTGCATACTGATATGCTTTATGTCTATCACAATTTGTTTTTCTTCTATCATTTTCCTGCTGCCTTTTTCCACTAAATTTTCTGTAACACCTTATTTTGCATTTTCTGGAATACTAACCTGCCAAACAGGTACATTCCGATACTCCACCCGCACATCCTAAACCATTCCTCTGTACTAGGAAATTCTGCATATAAAATGCATTTTCTTGCCGATGAAATAAAGCTGTAAATCGGATTCCGCAAAATAATGGCCTGCATCATCGGCGTTGTATTCTCTACCGGATAAAAAAGAGCCGACAGATACATCCAGAGCATCAGCAAAATAGAGTACAAATGCTTAATATCCCCAAAGATTGCATACAAAACAGAAAGCCAATACCCCATGCCAAGCGAAAAGAAAAATACTCCTATCGCATATAATAGAAAAAGCAGAATATAGGGCTGAAGCGGAATCCTAAATACCAGCAACATAATCGTAAACGCAATAATAGAATACCCAAAATTTACAAGCGCCGTATAGCACCTCGACAACGGAAAAATGGACATTGGCAGCTTCACTTTTATCAGCATCATTTTATTGTCCACAAGCGCCGTCATTGCACTGTTGGTTGCTCCTGTAAAAAACGACCAAATAATATTGCCTGTCAAATAATAAATTGGATAATTTTCAATGCTCCTTTTAAACATTGCAGAGAAAATCAAAGACATCACTGCCATTGACAAAAGCGGATTCAGCACGCTCCACAAGATTCCAAGATAGGACCTTGCATACTTTCTTTTAATCTCTCTCCCTGTCAGTTCTCGTATGACAAACACATATTGCTTTATCTGCTCTTTATCCCACATTTTGCTTTCCTCTGCTTCCTGAAACAACGCACATACTGTACCACCCTAAGCTGCCTAAGTGTTTTTCTTGCCCTCTTCCTGCTTCCATAGGCAAGCACCGCACTTGCCTCCGCCCACGCACTGCTTCTTGCTTTATTATCTATACGGAAATACTTCCTTACTATCTGCGGAAAAAGCCTGTTTGCTTTCAGTTCATATTTACTTAAGGGTGCTGCCAGTCTCTGGTTTTCTTCCCCAATTACATCATCGCAGAACACATAGCTTCCATATTCCCTTGCTTCCTCTAATGTCGGACTTACCATCAGCAGGGAAAACAGGGAGGCCAGAACTTTGGAGGCCTCTTTCCTTTGTTTTGGATTCTTTTTTTCCATCTGCTCCGCCAAACCTTCCGCATAGCGCCTAAAATATTCCGTATGAACCCTTACCTTGGCTGCGTTAGGATTTTTTCTGTCGGAAAGACGTGGAACATAGCCCCCATTTTCATATTCATACCTTTTTGTCATCCCTTCCGGCGACGTGCAGACACATTCAAACAGGTTGTTGTTAAAGGCTGCCTTTCTTCGCAATCTGCGCTCCGGCGAAAAATAGTAAGTACCGTACGTGCTTCTGTCAGCCTTTTTCGGACATTCATACAGTCCAAAGTAATAGCCCTGTATCCCTTCTTTTTTCCCGGCACTCTGAAGCAGACGGAGAAAGGATTGCTGAATGCTGCCGGACCACCCACTGTCTACTAACGCGTAAGGAATCTCTTCCAACATCCCTTCTTGTCTGAAATATCCAATCGCTGATTTATAGGCTTCTTTTCCTTTTTCTTTCATCTTCCTTTTGAACTCCTCATACTGCCCCAGTTTTTTTCTCAGCGTCTTTAACTCAGCATAGGAAAGCCGCCTTTTACGGTCTGCTATGCCAAGCGCCTCTGCTGCTTGTTCTATTTCTTCCTCAGAAAATATCCCTGCTCGGTTGCATACGGTTTCCAAAGTTACATAAATGCCGTCCAGACATAAATAGTCCAATGCAGCATCTATATGCAGGGCATACTCTGCCATACGGAGCGCATACCGTGAACAGTACAGATATTTGCATTCCAGCGAAATTCCCCATTTGCCACAGAATATTTCTGCAATCTGATACATCTGATAGCCATCCCGCGCCAAAAAATACAGACGTCGTTTCCCAGCCCTGACAGCCTCCTGCAGCACCCAGAGAACATAACTGCAGAGCATTGGTGCCAGCACAAAGCTTGTTGTTGCTGCAAATACTGCCTGCTCAGGCAATTCTTCCTTCCATTCTGTCCACAGGTTTTCCGACAGTTCGGAAAATATTGGTACCTTATTTAACCTTCTTTGGTAATGCCGGATTCTTTTTTCCCATTCGTCTTTCATCTGTTTTTTCCTGCAAATGATATAGTCTTTTGATTTCAAAAATCAGCCTTGCCGGAATAATTCCGGCAGCAATCGGACGCAGTACATACGCCCAGCCAATCGGAAACAGCAGTCCCATTTCTTTAAAATTCCGGTAGCGTAACTTTACCTCATTGATTCTGTATTTCCATTTCCGTTTCCGGTAAGCGTCCCTGTCCTCCCTGTAACAAAGCAGTTCCTCTCTAAGATTGCACCCACAGCATCCCATCCTCCAGAAACGCATAAACAGTTCATAATCCTCACACCTCCAGGTTTCATCCGAGGACCGATAATTTCCTGCCTTTTCAAAAATGCTTCGTCTGATAAAAATACTGGGATGGACAAAAGGGGAATATCTTAGGAAATCCTGTTTCTTCGGATATTCTGGCATATGACGCACACCCCATACACCATCACTGTCTATCAGTTTTACATTTGCGCCAACAAAGTCCACTTCCGGATGTTTCTCCAGAAATGCATACTGTACAGCAAAGCGTTCTGGCATACAGATGTCGTCATCATCCATACGTGCGAGATACTTCCCCTTTGCAACATCAATACAGGCATTCAGCGAATACGCCAGACCATGATTTATAGAGTTGTGCAGCAAGATAATCCGCTTATCTTGCTTCGCATACTGCTCAAGCTGCTTCAACACTGCTGCATCTGAACCATCACTGTAAATAATGAACTCAAAGTCCGGAAATGTCTGGTTCAAAACAGAAGAAATGCTCTCTTCCAGCCATTTTGCATCTTTGTTACTATAAACCCCCATAATCACGCTGATTTCCGGCCGCTTTTCCTCCTGCATTTACTTTCCTTCTTTCCCGGCTGCCCATTCAGCCTGGTTTTCTGTATTCTGCTGTGGACTTCTGACAGGATGTTCTCTTGCAATGCTGCTATATATTTTCTTCATAATGCACTCTGTTTTGGGCAGGGCATACTTCTTTGCTGCTTCTCTTCCGTTCTCCGACATCTTCTTCCTTAATTCAGGCTGCTTTATCAGGATACGGATTGCCCTCACATACTCCTGTGGTATATTTTTTCTGCAAAGGAAACCATTTTCCTCATCCCTTATGTATTCCCTGCTGTCCCTTCGCTCTGATGTAATCAGCGGAAGCCCTGCTGCCAACGCTTCGAGCGGTGCAATGGCAAATCCCTCTCTAATTGATGGGAAGGCAAAAGCATCTGCCGCCGCAAGAAGTTCCCACAAATCGTTCCTATATCCTAAAAAGCTGACTTTCTCTGTAATCCCAAGCTCCTCTGCCAACACTTTTAAACCCTCCCGGCAAGAGCCCTCTCCACAGATGCCAAGGTGTATCTTTTCCTGCCCAAGCAAAGCAACCGTATGCAGCAAAACCTGTTGGTTCTTGTTCCGGTTCAGTTCCCCTGCCGTCAGAATATAAAAACAGTCTTCGGGAATTCCATGTTTTTCACGGATTCCCATGCGAAGTTCTGCCCTATCTGAAAACTTTTCTTCTGCTATCCCGACACTTGGTATCCGTTCTGCCCTTCCGCCTTTTTTAAGAGGCATCGCGCACACTCTTTGATAATCCTCCTCATTGACTGTAATCAGGCAGTCAGTCAGTCTTGCAAGCAAATATTCTGCCGGAAAAAACAGCATCCAGTTAACGAATGGCGCACCTTTATAAAAATGAAAGCCATGTGCTGTATAAAGCACATATGGCCTTTTCTTCCCGCCCAAAAACGCTGCTAGCCTTCCCACCACTCCACCAAGAGGGTTATGGCAATGAATGGCTAAAATTCGCTCCTCCCTTATTATCCTGCACAATTCTCGCAAAGCTTTTAAATTTTTCCCAACCGCACAGGGAGATTTTTGGATTGAGATTGGATGAATCACTATCCCAAGCTTCTGCAACTGCTCATTATCTATCCCATAAACCGAAGTTTCAAAATTGCTGGCATAATGCACTTCATAGCCCAATGCCTGAAGAATTCTGACATCATTTAATTCAAACTGCTGCAGAAAGCCACTGATTGTTGTTATGATTAGTACTTTTTGTTTTCCCATCTCTTTCTGCATCTTCTGCTTCCTGCCTTCTCGAATATGCTGTAATTATACAGCATATCATTCCATATTTCAACCTTATTATGCTGTATTTTTTCAGAATATCAATTTATTCAGCATATAAATATAATGAAATTACAGAAACTATAGTGTCGATGTCTTGACGACATCCATATACAAATACTGCAAAAAGGAGGGAAATTACATGATTAGCTACGAACCGCTCTGGAAAACCATGGAGGAGAAAGGCGAAACTACCTATACTCTGATTACCAGACATGGCATAGACCGCAGAACTATCTACAAACTAAAGCATAACGAAAATGTAACTACCCTTACTTTAGAGAAGCTTTGCTTCTGCCTGCATTGCTCTGTTCAGGATGTGATTTCCATCACTCCTGATCCAGTGGATGTCCGCTAAACTGCCCGGTCTATTTTTCCTATCAGCTCTTCTAGCTCTCTTTTTATTATGTTTATTATTCCATGCATCTCACTTGTCTTCCACTCTCCCTCTTCTTCCAGTCCCTTTTCAATAACCGAGAGCAAATTTTTAATTTCATCCAACCTTATCCATATGTGCAAAAGCAGCCCTGCCTCATTTGTTTTATCCATATTTCCATATACCACCTCCCATATACAATGCTTCCGAATCGCTCTTCACCATCCATGTTTTTCCTATTTATAATAACTCAAATGTCGAATGCTCGACCATAAAAAAGATTCGCTGTCTATGGATACAGCCAAAATTGGAAGTTTCCTCGCAGCGCTCCGCAAGGAAAGGGGTCTTACACAAGAAGCACTAGGCGAGCAGCTTGGAATCACAAACAAGACCATCTCCCGCCGGGAAACCGGCAGCTATCTTCCACCGGCTCGTCATTGTCCTGTCTGTCCTCCTGCTCTATATGAAACTTCGGAACGATATGATGATTTATGTGGAGAACCATTTATATGAACCACTTAAGATTAAAATACTATGAAGCAAAAAAAGAAGGACCGGCAAACGGCCAGTCCTTCTGACATTAGTTTTATGCTTTTTTACCTTATAGGAAACCTCGCCGCAAGGCGCATTCATTCCAAAATCCGCGCTGCGGATTTATAATTGTCACGAAGTGACAATTTTTATAGGACGCAGTACTTCATAACCAATCACTTCCGGAAAGTGGCGCTGATAATCTTGGCAAACTTCCTCATTCCATTCATATCCCTTCGTTTTCGGGTCAAAGTTCCACGCCAGCTTTTCTACCCTTCCCATGACTTCACCGCAGTCCTTCAGATAATCAAACGGTGGATGGAAGAAAACAAGATAATCGCTTGCAGGAAATTCTCTGATTTCAAACCCATCCGGAATGATTCCTTGGTAATCGTTTGGTACGCCGAATCCATAGAAATAGCCTTTTCTGCCGTTTTCGTAAAACCATCCTGCCGTATGGCAGGTGACAATCGGATGCGAAACATGACTCATGCTGTCAATTGTTCCGCAAATACTGTCACAGTCATGTCTGCTCCAGAAATTCATATAGTCAGCAGCATCAATATCCCATATGCCGACATATTTATGTGCCGGAATATGCTCCACGCGGATATGCGCTTCTGTCAATAAGGTCTGATTCATCGTAGGCTCTCCTTTATTGATATAATGCTCAGGAAAGAAAACGACCTTTAAGCTGGAAAGAGCAATGGGAACCGGATTTTTCCGATATGCCCCCGGTGTACATCCGAACGCATTCATAAAAGCCCTCGTCAGGGCTTCCTGTGAGGAATATCCGTACTTAATCGCAATATCAAGGATGCGGACTCTTGTATCCCGAAGTTCCAAAGCCGCCATAGCAAGCTGCCTCCCTGCAACATAGCTCTTAAATGTCATCCCTGTGATTTCATGGAAACGGCTGGAGCAATAATATGGCGAATACCCGATCTGGTTTGACATTTCCAAAAGAGAAGGATGTTCTGTCAAATGCACCTCTGTCCAATCTATCATTTTCTGCACGGCCTCATTCCATTCAAACATGTCTTTTCCTCCTTGCAGAAATAGGATACCATAGAATCCGGCAGAAAGTTTTGATGTAAGTTGCATTCTTGCTGTTACTTTTTCCTTACGGAATACCCAAACGTCCCGGCGGTTTCTCCAAGCTCTCTGTATGCGCCATGTGAATATGCAATCAGCCCTGCATCATTCAAGCAGAACTTTCCGTTTTCATCCATATAGGCCTCATCCACTAAGACACCAACCACATTTGCTATGAACATTGTATGGCTTCCAAGCACCTTTGCCTCTGCCACCTTGCATTCAATATTGACCGGGCTTTCTTTGATTCCCGGTACCGAGATAACCTGCGACGGCTCCTCATGGAAGCCGCACTCCTTAAACTTGTCTACATCTCTGCCAGAACGAACGCCGCAGTAATCCGTGGCATGCACCATCTGCTTTGTCGTCAGATTGACTACAAACTCCCCTGTTTCCATAATGATGTCATGGGAATATCGTTCTTTCCGGACAGACACCGACAGCATCGGCGGCTCGCTGCACACCGTTGCCGCCCACGCTACAGTCAGTGCGTTTGGACGTCCGCCCGGACGCATGCAGCTGACTAACACTGCCGGAAGCGGATAGAGCATATTTCCCGGTTTCCATATCTGTTTTGCCATAACAACCTCCATTCCAACTTGTTTATTAGGATTCAGATGCCAAAAGCCCCTTCGGGCATAACCGACACAAATATGTGGGTTTGCAAGTTTACTTGCAACACCACATATTATGTTCGGTTGGTGCAAAGCACCCTTTTGGCATCCGAATCTTATTAGGCAACTGTGAAGCTTAATTATGACTTTATTGTACTACATCCTACTCTTCTTTTCAATTCCAAACAGCTTTGCAAGTTCCACAAACGGAACAATCAAAAGCGCCAGTGCAATGGAAATTCCATATTCCAACAGGCTGATATGCTCAAAGCCAAACGCATCTCTAAGGAATGGCACATAAATAACCAATGTGGTTGCAATCCATGATGCTATCATCGCGCCAAAAAGAAAATTATTTTTTGTTTTTATCTTAAAAACCGAATGATGCAAAGAGCGCATATTAATTGAATGGAAAATTTCTGCAAGCGACAGGGTCAGAAACGCCATTGTCATGCCGTCCGGACTGTCCGTAAACTCCCACCTGCCTGACTCTATATAGTGACCGACAATATAAGCTGCCATCGTAATCAAAGTCACAGCAATTCCCTGCAGGGCAATATGGAGCCCCATGCCGCCTGCAAAAATACCCTCTTTTGAATTTCTTGGCGGACGTTTCATGCTGTCCTCTTCCGCCTCTTCCATACCAAGCGCAAGCGCCGGAAAGCAGTCCGTAATTAAGTTAATAAACAGCAGATGTACCGGCTT